>NZ_JAXMNS010000020.1:0-16322 GCF_034670285.1 Nocardioides sp.
TCACCACCACCCGGAGGCCCCCGTGACCCCCCAGCAGCCCGCCGCCAGCCCTGCAGGAACCACCCGTCGTCGGGTCGTGAAGACCGGGGCGCACCTGGCGTGGTCGACGCCCGTGATCCTCGCGGCGTCCTCGCTCCCCGCCCACGGCGTCGCCGCTTCCGGTGGGGTAGTGACGATGGCGGCGGGCGCGCCGTCCACTACAAGGCCCAACGACACGATCCGCGTGAGCTGTGTGATCAGCAACCTCGGGACGGAGGCGCCCGCGAGCATGGATGCGGTCGTGCGTCTGACCCCGCTCGTCGGGGAGATCGGCGCCAGCGACTTGGTCTCGAACAACACCGAATACGAGTTCATCAGTCAGTCAGTCGGGCCTGACCGCGTGGTCACCGCCATCTTCCGGAAGCTCGATCCCCAGATCGCACCATCGGCTCCGAAGACGCTGCAGTTCTCCTTCCAGAGCATCGCGGATCCGACCAGCACCCTGCGGAAGGGGACCATCAACGTGCTTCCGTCAGTTCCGCAGCCCGGGACTGGAACCCCAGGGTCCAACGACTACGAGTGATCGGCGACGGCACGCCGCATCAACGCCCTCGAGTGCCAAGCCCGCGCAGTCCGGAACCCCAGCCGCTCGTAGACGCCTCGAGCGACGTGGTTGTCGCTGAACATGCCCAGGGTGCACACCCCGTGCTGCTCGAGCGCCCAGCGCGTGAGGGCGGCCGAGACGACCGAACCGTACCCCTGACCGCGGTGCGCGCCGGCGGTGACGATGCCGGCCAGGTGCGGGGCGCCGGCGTCCCCGACCTCGGCGCCGCCAATGGCGACCAGGGCGCCGGAGTCGTCACGGAGTCCGCGCCACTGCTGCACGCGTCCGGAGCCGACCTCGGTCCAGACCCGCGGGTTGTGGGCCCTGGTGAATGCCTCCAGCTCGGCCGCGTCAGCGGTGTCGTCGAGAGCCACCACCTGGTCCTCCTGCGGCAGCCGGGGTGGTGCAGCGGCGCACCACATCCACTCCCAGTCGCCGCCTTCGGCGAGGTCGAGCACCTCGTGGGCCACCGCGGCGTGCCCCTGCACCACTGACACCGACGCGGCCTCGAGCCGGTCGAAGTGGCCGCCGTCGCGCAGCGCGACCAAGGCAGCGCGCACCCGCGCCGACTCCGAGCTCGGCTCCGACACCGGGGCGCCGGCCAGGGGCGCGACCCAGAAGCCCGGACGGCGGCGCAGTCGCTGCACGAGCGCGACGCCGTCGTGCACCCACACCTCGCCCAGGAAGGGATCGGGGAGGTACCACCGCACCCACGGATCGTTCGCGGACGCAGCGAGCAGGTCGGCGTGCTGGGTGAGTCGCTCCACGACGTCAGCGTGCCAGGGTTGCCCCACCCGTCCACCGGACGCGCATACTGGGGGAGTGCGCCTTCCACGACGCAGCACCTCGTCCGCTGCCCCCCACAGCCCCGCCGATCCCACGCCGGGGTCTCGTCGTCGCCGCCTGATCGCGCTGGCCGCGCTCGCGACCGCCGGCGCCGTGGCCTTCGCGTCGTTCGTCGTCCTCGGCGACGACCAGCCGGAGACGGCCGCGCCGATCCACGTCACGGGCTCGACCCCCATCGACCTGCCCGACGAGCTCACGGCCGCGGGTCGCGCGCAGGGTGACGACAAGGGCCGGGACAAGAAGAAGCGCACGCGCACCGAGCAGCCCGCCGCCGAGTCGGGCGCGTCGCGCCGCCTGGTGATCCCCACCCTCGGTATCGACAGTGCGGTCCTTCCGATCACGGCTCCGGGCGGCACCCTCACCCCGCCCGACGACGCCCAGCAGGTGGGCTGGTGGTCGGCCGGAGCCGACTTCGGCGCCGAGCAGGGGAGCGCGCTGGTCACCGGCCACACCCTCAGTCGTGGCGGTGGGGCGCTTCAGGACCTCGAGACCCTCGAGGCGGGCGACCGGATGTCGATCGAGACCGCCGACGGGAGCCTCGACTACCGCGTCAGCGACGTGCGGGTGTTCTCGAAGGGCACCGTGGCGCAGGAGGCCACCGAGCTCTTCAGCCAGACCAGCCCCGGACGTCTGGTCGTCATCACCTGCGAGGACTTCAACGGCGAGGTCTACCTCAGCAACGTCGTCGTCACCGCGATGCCGGTCGGGTCGGCCGACAGCCCCTCCACCGGGGCCTGAAGACCGCAGCAGTCACCCCGGCGCCGCCGCGTCGGGTAGGTAGGGTGATGCTCCTGACGAGGAGCCACTCGACTCCAACCCCTTCTCGAGGAGCCCGTGTGAGCACCAACCTGACCGTCATCGTCCTCGCCGCCGGCGGCGGCACCCGCATGCGTTCCAAGACGATGAAGGTGCTCCACCCGATCGGTGGGCGCAGCATGATCGAGCACGTCCTCGTCGCTGTTCAGTCGATGGAGCCCGACCGCGTCGTCGCGGTCGTCGGCCACCAGCGCGACCAGGTCGGCCCGCACATCACCGGGCTCCTCCCCGAGGCGGTGCTGGCGGTCCAGGAGGAGCAGCAGGGCACCGGTCACGCCGTGCGGGTGGCCGTGGAGGCGCTGACGCGCACCGCTGCCGGCACGCCGATGCAGGGCACCGTCGTCGTCGCGTACGGCGACACCCCGCTGCTGACGGGCGAGTCGCTGCGCGCGTTCGCCGCCGAGCACGAGGCCGCCCAGTGCGCGGTGAGCATCCTGAGCGGCATCGTCGCCAAGCCCCACGGCTACGGCCGCGTCGTGCGTGACGAGGACGGTGACGTGCTCGCCATCGTCGAGGAGAAAGACGCGACCCGCGACCAGCGCGAGATCGCCGAGATCAACTCCGGCATCCTCGCCTTCGACGCCGGCTTCCTCGCCGAAGCACTGCCCCGGATCGGCAACGACAACGCCAACGGCGAGTACTACCTCACCGACACCGTCCAGCTCGCTCGCGACGCCGGACTCACCGTCGGCGCCTACCCGATCGACGACGTCATGCAGACCGAGGGCGCCAACGACCGCGTGCAGCTCGCCGACCTCGGCCGCGAGCTCAACGGCCGCATCGTCACGCGCTGGATGCGCGAGGGCGTCACGGTGATGGACCCCGCGACCACGTGGATCGACTCCGACGTCGTCCTGGCCCCCGACGTCACCATCCTGCCCGGCACGCAGCTGCTCGGCGCGACCGTCGTGGCCGAGGATGCGGTCATCGGGCCCGACACCACGCTCAAGGACTGCGAGATCGGCGAGGGCGCCCGGATCGTGCGGGTGCATGCCGAGCTCGCCGTAATCGGTGCCCGCGCCTCGGTCGGCCCCTACTCCTACCTGCGCCCCGGCACCCGCCTCGGGGTCGGCGGCAAGATCGGCGGCTTCGTCGAGACCAAGAACGCCGACATCGGCGACGGGGCGAAGGTGCCGCACCTGTCCTACGTCGGCGACGCCGAGATCGGTGAGGGCACCAACATCGGTGCCGGCACGATCTTCGCCAACTACGACGGCGTCGCCAAGCACCGCACGGTCATCGGCAAGCACGCCCGAACGGCGTCCAACAACACGTTCGTGGCGCCGGTCGAGATCGGCGACGGGGCCGCGACAGGTGCCGGCACCGTCGTACGACGTGACGTGCCGCCGGGCGCGCTCGCGGTGAGTGCCGGGCCCCAGCGCACGATCCTCGGCTGGGTCCTGCGCCGGCGAACCGGAACGGCGCAGGCAGCCGCCGCCGGAGCCGCAGGAGCCGCCGAACCAGGCTCAGGTGAGGTGTCTCACGAAGCCGACCCCGGGGTGTCGCCCGAGGCCCCACATGCGCGAGACTGAGGCCGTTCACCCCGGCGACACCCAGGAGTAACCCGTGAAGGGCATCCAGAAGACCACCGAGAAGAACCTGATGGTCTTCAGCGGACGGGCACATCCGACGCTGGCCACGGAGGTGAGCGACATCCTCGGCACCCCGCTGGTGCCGACCTCGGCCTACGAGTTCGCCAACTCCGAGATCTACGTGCGCTACGAGGAGTCGGTGCGCGGCTGCGACGCCTTCGTGCTGCAGAGCCACACCGCTCCGATCAACGAGTGGATCATGGAGCACCTGATCATGGTCGACGCGCTCAAGCGCGCCTCGGCCAAGCGCATCACCGTCGTGATGCCGTTCTACGGCTATGCCCGCCAGGACAAGAAGCACCGCGGTCGCGAGCCGATCTCGGCCCGCCTGATCGCCGACCTCTTCAAGACCGCCGGCGCCGACCGCCTCATCTGCGTCGACCTGCACGCCGACCAGATCCAGGGCTTCTTCGACGGCCCCGTCGACCACCTGATGGCGCTGCCGCTGCTCGCCGACTACGTCAAGGGCAAGTACGGCGGCCAGGCACTCGCCGTCGTCTCTCCGGACGCCGGCCGCATCAAGGTCGCCGAGCGCTGGTCGGCCCGCCTCGGCGGCGCCCCGCTGGCCTTCATCCACAAGTCGCGTCGCACCGACCGTCCCAACGAGACAGTCGCCAACCGCGTCGTGGGTGACGTCAAGGACCGCATGTGCGTCCTGGTCGACGACATGATCGACACCGGCGGCACGATCGTGAAGGCCGCCGACGCACTGATGGAGGAGGGCGCCGCCGGCGTCATCATCGCCGCGACGCACGCTCTGCTCTCCGACCCCGCCGTCGAACGCCTGAAGAACTCCCCGGCCACCGAGATCGTCATCACCAACACCCTGCCGATCGAGCCCGAGAAGGAGTTCGACAAGCTCACCACGCTGTCGATCGCCCCGCTCGTGGCCCGCGCGATCCGCGAGGTGTTCGAGGACGGCTCGGTCACCTCGATGTTCGACGGCCACGCATGACGAAGGTCACCCGAGCGGAGCGAGGGTGAACCTTCGTCGATGGTGGTCGAGCAAGCCGCGCGACTGAGCGTGCGAGGTCGCGACCGGCGTGTCGAGACCCGGCGAGCTGAGCGCCGACCCGGGCTCACCCGAGGTCGTCGAGCCGGTCGTCCCAGGCGCGGCGCAGCACGGTCGGTACGTCGCCGGTGAGTGCCTGCTCGAGCTCGGCGACCTGCGCCGAGGTGAGTGGGAGCGCCGGGAAGGCGCGCCCGACGACCTGGCTGAACGCCTGACCCCGACGGCGTGACAGCTCGGGGGCCTCGGCGAGGTAGGCGCTGACGTACGGCGCCAGCAGGTCGACCTGCTCCACCGACCACAGCCCACCCAGCAACGCGGTGAAGTGCCGGTTGGAGACCTCGGGGTCCGTGGCGGCGCTCCAGGCTGCGGCCTTGGCCTCGGCGGTGGGGCGCGCAGCGAGGGCGCCGGCGGCGCCGAGCTCGCCGTCGATGGTGCCGTCGCGCAGCCTCTCGGTCTCGATGGCAGCCTCGTCCAGGGCTCCCAGCGAGGCGAGGCGGGTCACGACGCGCCAGCGCAGGGCCGGGTCGAGGGTGGGCCCACCGGACACCGTGCCGTCCTCGAGCCAGCCGTGGAGCAGGTCGACGTCGGCTGTGAAGCCGGCCAGCGCCTCCACGAGGGCCTGACGGAGCTCGTCATCCGTTGCGGCCTCGAGCGCACGCCCGCAGGCCGAGGTGAGCATCGCCAGCACGGTGGGGACGTCGGCGGCGTCGACCCGCAGCGGGAGCGCCCGGTCGCGCGTGCGGGCCAGGACCGCGGTCACGAGGGTGGGGTCGGTCTCGGTGGGCAGCTGCTCGGCCACGACGGCGACGTAGTCGAGCGGAGCCAGCGCCCCGCTCTCGACGTCGGCGAACAGCGACCCCCACACGACCGCACGGGCCAGCGGGTCCTCGAGGCGCGAGAGGCCGCCGACCAGCTCGGAACGCGAGGCGGGGTCGAGCCGGATCTGCGCGTAGGTCTCGCTGCCCACGTTGGGGACGACGACGCGTCCGGCCCACCCGTCGAGCCGCACCGGCTCGTCGTCGAGGTCGACCAGCAGTCGCGCGGTCTCGCGGGGCGCGCCGTCCACGACGTCGTACGACGCCACGGACAGGCGGTGCGGACGCGAGCCGTCGCGCACGAGCACGGGCGTGTCGTCGTCGGCCCGCTCGACGCGGATCGTGTCGTAGCCGGTGGTGCGCAGCCACAGCTCGGACCATCGCACGACGTCGCGCTCGGAGACGGCGTCCAGGGCCGCCACGAAGTCGTCCAACGTGGCATTGCCGAGACGGTGGGTGGCCAGGTAGCGGTTCACGCCGGCGAGGAACTCCTCGTCGCCGAGCCAGGTGACGAGCTGGCGCAGGCAGGAGTTGCCCTTGGCATAGCTGATCATGTCGAAGTTGGTCGAGGCCGCGTCGACGTCCGGGACGTCCTCGGCCAGGGGCGCCACGGGGTGGGTGGAGCGCCGCGCGTCGGAGACGTACGCCGTCGCCTTGCGGCTGGTCTCGAAGGTGGACAGCAGGCCGGGGTAGCCGGCGGCGTCCTCGGCGACCCGGAAGCCCATGTAGTCGGCGAACGACTCCTGGAGCCAGGTGTCCTCCCACCACGTCATCGTCACCAGGTCGCCGAACCACATGTGGGCCATCTCGTGGGCGATCGTGGTGGCGCGTGCGGCGCGGAGTCGGCCGGTGAGCCGACCGCGGGGGAGGTACTCGTCGCGGTAGGTGACGCAGCCGGGTGTCTCGAGGGCGCCCCAGTTCTGACCGGGCACGAAGGCCTGGTCGTAGGAGCCGAACGGCATCGGCTCGGTGAAGAGGCCGGCGTAGTGGTCGAAGCAGGCCTCCGTGGTGGCCTTCAGCTCGTCGAAGTCGCGGTCGAGCTCGGCGGCCAGCGAGGCGCGGGCGTGCCAGCCGAACGGCAGCCCGGCGTGCTCCCAGGTGCGGGAGTGGAAGGGCCCGGCGCAGACGACGAACATCGCGGTGGGGATCGGCAACGTCTCGCTGAAGGTCCACGAGCCGGCCGGCGCCGCGGGGTCGTCGAGCGCGCGTCCGTTGGCGAGCACGGTCCACTCGGCCGGGGCCTGGACCGAGACGGTGAACGGCGCCTTGAGGTCGTTCTGGTCGAAGCACGGGAAGACCCGCTGAGCGACGTCCATGCCGATGTAGGCGCACGTGTAGGTCGCCTGGTCGGCCGGGTCGGTGAAGCGGTGCATCCCGTCGCCGTCGCTGATGTAGGGCACCTGCGCCTCGACGACGACCTCGTGGCGGGTGGGTGTCTCGGGGGTGCCGTTGAGGCCGGTGAGCTGAATGCGACGACCGTCGTAGGCGACCTCGCTCGGGGCTCCGTCGAGGGCCACGGTCACGTCGGTGGCGTCGGTCAGCTCGAGGAACGTGGTCGACGCGGTGCTGGTGAAGCGGATCGTCGTACGCGTGCCGAACGTGCGGGCCTCGGGGGAGCGCAGGTCGAGCGCGAGGTCGTAGGCGACGTCGGACAGGGTGCTGGCGCGCAGGCGCGCTTCGGCGAGGGTGAGAGACACGCCGCCGACCCTACGAGGCGCCCCGCCGGGCTCAACGATTCGCCTCCAGTCGGCTCGCACGTCTAGTCTCTCCAGGTTGCCTCGGCGAGGGAGCTCATGCTCCGTGATCGACAGGGCCGGATGACCAGCTGTCTGGACGCCGCGCTGTCGCGCGGCGTTCTGCGTTTCTGCCGGGGCCCAGATGCCAGCACGACCCCGACCGCCCAGATGTCGCGCCGGGGGAACCCACCCAGAGGAGACACATCATGGCTGCAGAGAAGATCAAGGCTGAGACCCGCACCGAGTTCGGCAAGGGCGCTGCCCGCCGCATCCGTCGTGCCGACAAGGTCCCCGGCGTCGTCTACGGCCACGGCAACGACCCGATGCACATCACCCTCCCCGGTCACGACACCTGGATGGCGCTCAAGCACGGTGGCGCCAACGCGCTCCTCGAGCTCGAGATCGACGGCTCCAAGCAGCTCGCCCTGACCAAGCAGGTCCAGGTCGACCCGATCCGCCGCACCCTCGAGCACATCGACTTCGTCGCCGTCACCAAGGGCGAGAAGGTCACCGTCGAGGTCCCCGTGCACCTGAACGGCGAGGCCGCGCGCGGCACCCTGGTCGTCACCGGCACGTCCACGATCACCCTCGAGGCCGAGGCGACCCACATCCCCGAGTACGTCGAGGTCTCCATCGAGGCCCTCGAGGCCGGCACCCAGATCCTGGCCTCCGACCTCGAGCTGCCCTCGGGCTCCGAGCTGCTGCTCGACCCCGAGACGCTGATCGTCAACATCACCGAGCAGCAGAGCGCGGAGGCCCTCGAGGCCGACCTGGAGTCGGCCGAGGCCGAGGCCGGCATCGAGCGCGAGGAGTCCGACGACGCCGAGGGCTCCGGGAGCTCCGAGGGCGACGACTCCTCCTCCGAGTGACCCTGCTGACGCAGGATTGATCCAGAAGATGATGACGGCTCGGCTCAGGTGGTTCCTGGGCCGACTCGTCTCCCCGGCCCGGTCGATGACCGGGCCGGTTGGTCGTGAGGCGCGTGCGCGCGAGGAGTCGGACATGAGCGCTGAGGTCTGGTTGGTCGTCGGCCTGGGCAACCCCGGCCCGACGTACGCCGGTCACCGGCACAACATCGGCTACCTCGTCACCGACGAGCTCGCCCGTCGGCTCGGCTCGCCGTGGCGCGCCCACAAGACCGGTCGGGCCGAGGTGGTCGAGGGCCGTCTCGGCGCACCGGGCGTTGCCGACGCCCCGCGCATCGTCCTCGCGCGCCCGCGCTCGTTCATGAACGACGTCGGCGGAGCGACCAAGGCGCTGGCGACCTTCTACAAGGTGCCGCCCGAGCGCGTGATCGCCATCCACGACGAGCTCGACATCGCCTTCGGCACGCTGCGGGTCAAGCTCGGTGGCGGCGACAACGGCCACAACGGCCTCAAGTCGCTGCGCTCCTCCTTCGGCACCGGCGACTTCCACCGCGTGCGTGCCGGCATCGGCCGCCCGCCCGGGCGCCAGGAGGTGGCCGACTTCGTGCTGTCCGACTACTCCAAGGTCGAGCGTAAGGAGCTCCCGTTCCAGGTCGACACGGCCGCGGACGCGGTCGAGAGCCTGATCACCCGGGGCCTGTCGACCACGCAGGGCGCCTTCAACTCCTGATCGCGCACTAGCCTCAGGCCATGCTCTTTCCCGAGGCACGCAAGGCGCTCGACCACGCGGCCGGCGACCAGCCGGTCCACACACCGGGCTACGACATCGTCCGTGCTCGCCGCGAGGCGCGCGACCTCGCAGCCGCGCAGCAGCGCGAGGACGTCGCGTCGGTCGAGGACGTCGATGCCGACGGTGTCCCGTGCCGGATCTACCTTCCGGCCGAGGCAGCCCGCGGCACCGTGGTGCACCTGCACGGCGGCGGCTTCGTCTTCAACGACGTCGAGGTCCACGATGCGAGCGTGCGCCGGCTCGCGAACCGGGTCGGACGCGCGGTCATCAGCGTCGACTACCGCCTGGCCCCCGAGCATCCCTTCCCGGCCGCCCCGGACGACGTCGACACGGTCCTGTCCTGGATCGAGGGCGAGGGCGCTGTGCACGGGCTCGAGGGGCCGTTGCTCGGCCACGGTGACAGCGCGGGAGCCAACCTCGCGCTCGTCGCTGCGCTGCGCCATCCGGGGCTCTTCGACGCCCTCGCCCTGATCTACCCCTTCCTCGACCCGACCGCCGCGTTCGACTCCCACACCACCGAGCAGGAGGGCTTCGACCCTCAGGAGGTCGCCTGGTACAGGGCGCAGTACAGCGGGGGAGACGTCGCCCTCTACGACCACCCCGACCTCGCGCCGCTGCTCTCCGAGCGGTTGGGCACCCTGCCCCCGACCCTGGTCACCACCGCCGAGCACGACCCGTTGCGCGACGAGGGGGAGCACCTGGCCCGGCTGCTCGCCGAGGCCGGCGTCGAGGTCGTGGCCTCGCGCGACCTCGGCCAGCTGCACGGCTTCTGGCGACACACGGACGTCTTCCCCGCCGCGGAGCCCCTGATGGGGCAGGTGGCGTCGTTCCTGCGCACCCACGGCTGAGAGGATGGGCGCATGCGCGTACACCTCGGCAGTGACCATGCCGGCCTCGAGCTCAAGGATCACCTCAGCCAGTGGCTGACCGACAACGGCTACGAGCCGGTCGACCACGGCCCCTTCGTCTACGACGCCCTCGACGACTACCCGGTCTTCTGCCTGCGCGCCGCTGCCGGCGTGGCGGCCGACCGGGCCTCCGGTCTCGACAGCCTCGGCGTGGTGGTCGGCGGCTCCGGCAACGGTGAGCAGATGGCGGCCAACAAGATCGAGGGCATCCGCTGCGCCCTGGTGTGGTCCGACGCCACCGCCACGCTCGCCCGCGAGCACAACGACGCCCAGATGATCTCGGTCGGTGGCCGGATGCACACGCTGGAGGAGATGACCCGCTTCATCGGGCTCTTCCTCGCCGAGCCCTTCAGTGGCGACGAGCGCCACGTGCGTCGCATCACCATGCTGAGCGACTACGAGACCACGCGCGAGCTGCCGCCCCTGCCGGAGTCCGCCGTCGGCCTCGGGCCCGATGCCTGAGGGTCACACCCTCCACCGGCTCGCCGGTGACCTCACCGCGGCGTTCGGCGGTCGCCGGGTCGCGGTGTCCAGCCCGCAGGGGCGCTTCGCCGAGTCGGCCGCGCTGCTGGACGGCGAGGTGCTCGTCGGCGCCGAGGCGTGGGGCAAGCAGCTGTTCGTGGAGTTCCCCGGCGAGCGGTTCGTGCACGTCCACCTCGGTCTCATCGGGAAGTTCGACGTCCACGCCGACGTCGATCCCGAGGACGGCGTGCCTGCTCCGGTCGGCGCGGTCCGGCTCCGCCTCGCCCACGACACGGCGTACGCCGATCTGCGGGGCGCGTCGGCCTGCGACCTCTGGACGTCGGCGCAGCGCGACGCGGTGGTCGCCGCGGCGGGGCCCGACCCGTTGCGAGTCGAGGCCGACCCACTACTGGCGTGGGAGCGCGTACGGCGCAGCCGACTGCCGATCGGTGCGCTGCTGATGGATCAGTCGGTGCTCGCCGGGGTCGGCAACGTCTATCGGGCCGAGCTGCTCTTCCGCCACCGGATGCACCCGCTCCGCCCCGGCCACACCCTGCGAGTCGGCCAGTGGCTGGCGATGTGGGACGACCTGGTGGTGCTGATGACCGAGGGCGTGCGCACCGGCCGCATCGACACGGTGCGCGCCGAGCACACCCCGGAGGCGATGGGACGGCCGCCGCGAGTCGACGACCACGGCGGCGAGGTCTACGTCTACCGCCGTCACGGGCAGCCGTGCCTGGTGTGTGGCCGCAGGGTGAGCATCGAGGAGCTGCGCGGCAGGAACTCCTACTGGTGTTCGCGTTGCCAGCCCGTCTTTCGCTCGCGCGCCGTAGGGTGAGGCACCTCGGTCCGGCGGCGACCGATGAGGATCGATGGAGAGGCAGCATCGCGTGACCACAGCTGTCCCGGGACGCGCGCGGCTCGACGCCGCCGAGCTGCGACTGGCAGCCGCGATGGGCGCCTTCGCTGCGCTGGTGGCGGCGATGGTGATCGTCTTCCCGACGGTCACACCGTTCAGCACGTTGCTGATCCCGATCGTCGTCGGGAGCCTGCTGCTGGGCCCGCGGGCGCTGCCGCCCTTCGTGCTGTTCGTGCTCGCCATGCTCGCGGTCTCGCTGTTCAACCAGACCGAGCTGACCAGCCGCACCCTCGGCGCTGCCGCCGTCCAGGTCGTGATCGGCCTGATCGTGATCGCGGCCAGCCGCCGACGCTCACGACTGGGTGTGGCCGGGCTGCGGGGCGAGTCGATGTTCGTCGACCTGCGTGACCGCATCCTCAACCAGGGCGCCATCCCCGACCTGCCGTCGGGCTGGGTCGTCGAGTCCGCCCTGCACTCGGCAGGCGGCACCGCCTTCGCCGGCGACTTCATCGTGGCCACCCGCTCCGCCGACGGCGCCCTGATCCAGCTCGTCGTCGTGGACGTCTCCGGCAAGGGGGAGGAGGCCGGCCCGCGGGCGCTGCTCCTCTCGGGGGCGTTCGGTGGTCTGCTGGGGGCCCTGCCGCCCGAGGGGTTCCTGCCGGCGGCCAACGACTACGTCCTGCGCCAGGACTGGCCCGAGGGGTTCGCCAGCGCTATCCACCTGTGCGTCGACCTGCGCACGGGCAACTACGAGGTCCGCAGCGCGGGCCACCCGCCGGCGGCGCACCGAGCCTCGGGCACCGGCCGCTGGAGCGTGCTGCGCACCGAGGGTCCTGTCCTGGGCCTGATGCCCGAGGCCCGCTTCAACTGCGTGCGCGGACACCTCGACAGCGGCGACGCCGTCCTGCTCTACACCGACGGCATGGTGGAGGACCCCCATCGCGACATCGACCTCGGCATCGACCGGATGCTCGGCGCCGCGGAATCGATGCTGAGGGGCTCGTTCATCGGTGCCGCAGAGCGGCTCGCGACGTCCCTGGGCTCCCCGGGCGACGACCGCGCGATGATGGTCGTCCACCGGAGGTGACTCCCGGTTGGGTCCGACGGGGCCCCCTGTGGCACGATTCAGGGGTTCCGAGAGCGTTTCGGGGCGCGCGGATGTAGCTCAATGGTAGAGCCTCAGTCTTCCAAACTGACCACGCGGGTTCGATTCCCGTCATCCGCTCCAAGCAGCTTCCGGCACGTCGGAGCGCCTGCTTGCCGGGGCGTAGCGTAGTGGCTAGCGCGCCTGCTTTGGGAGCAGGAGACCGCAGGTTCGAGTCCTGTCGCCCCGACTCCACGCACCTGTGCACGTCCCCGCGAGATCAGCAAGACCCAGACACACCCACACCAAGAGGAGATACACCTGTGAAGAGCGCCGTCGAGACCGTGAGCCCGACCCGGGCCAAGCTCACCGTCGAGGTGCCTTTCGAGGAGCTCCAGCCGAGCCTTGATGCCGCCTACAAGCAGATCGCCCAGCAGATCAATATCCCCGGCTTCCGCCGCGGGAAGGTGCCGCCGATGGTCATCGACCGTCAGGTCGGCCGTGGCGCGGTCCTCGACCAGGCCATCAACGAGGTGCTTCCGCAGAAGTACGTCGAGGCGCTCGAGGAGAACTCGCTGACGCCCGTCGCCCAGCCGGAGATCGAGGTCACCAAGCTGGAGGACAACGAGGTCCTCGAGTTCACCGCCGAGGTCGACGTCCGTCCCGAGATCACCCTGCCCGACTACACCGGTCTGGCCGCGTCGGTCGACGACGTCGAGCTGAGCGACGAAGAGGTCGCCGAGCAGGTCGAGGCACTGCGCGAGCGGTTCGCCACCCTGAGCGACGTCGAGCGCGCAGCTGCCGATGGCGACTTCGTCGTCCTCGACCTCAAGGCCAGCCAGGACGGCGAGGTCGTCGAGGGCGCCGAGGTCAGTGGCATGAGCTACCGCGTGGGTCGCGGCGGCATGATCGACGGGCTCGACGAGGCCCTGCTGGGTCTCGAGCCCGGTGGCTCCGCCACCTTCGAGAGCGAGCTCGTCGGTGGCGACCTGGTCGGCACCAAGGTCGAGGTCGCCGTGAGCATCAGCCAGGTCCAGGAGCAGGAGCTCCCCGAGCTCGACGACGAGTTCGCCCAGCTGGCCTCCGAGTTCGACACCATCGAGGAGCTCACCGCCGACGTGCGCGAGCGTCTGGGTCGGGGCAAGCGCCTCGAGCAGGCCGCCGCTGCCCGCGACGCCGTCCTCGAGGGCATGCTCGAGAAGATGGAGATCCCGCTGCCCGAGACGATCGTGGCCGACGAGCTCAACGCCCGTCGCCAGAGCGTCGAGCAGCAGCTCGCCCAGGCCGGCATGACGATGGAGGCCTACCTCGAGGACGAGAAGCAGACGATCGAGGAGTTCGAGGCCGACCTCGAGCGCCGCGTGCGTGACGCCGTGGCCGCTCAGTTCGTGCTCGACGAGATCGCCAAGACCGAGGAGATCGGCGTCGACCAGAACGAGCTGTCCCAGCACCTGGTGCGTCGGGCGCAGCAGTCGGGCCAGGACCCGCAGGAGTTCGCCAACCACATGTTCGAGCACAACCACGTGCCCGACCTGGTGCAGGAGATCCTGCGCGGCAAGGCCCTCGCGATCCTCGTCGAGTCCGCAGTCGTCACCGACGCCTCGGGCAACCCCGTCGAGCTGAAGCGCCTCCTGCCGGACGGCACGATCGCGCCCGAGGAGACCGAGTCGGCCGAGTCGGCCGAGGCCGGCGACGAGACCGCTGCCGAGGCCACCGAGGTCGCCGAGGATGAGAACGCCTCCTGATCCGTCCCGGCCACCTGGTGGCTGACTGATCGTTCGAAGGCCCACCTCCCGCACGCAGAGGGTGGGCCTTCGTCTTGTCCTCGTTGAGTGCACATGTGTGCACTTGCCGCGCTATGCTGCCGCCATGACCACCGCCCCCGGACCCAGCGTCCTCGACGCGCTCTCGCTGCTCTCGGAGGTCACCGACGAGGTCGTGGTCTCCAGCGTCCGCGACACCCACCTCGCCTGGGCCGATCGCGCGCACGGACTGACGCGTCGTCTGGCCGGTCCCGGGGCAGAGGTGCCGGCGGCCCTGCACCGGGGGATCGCCAGTGCGATCTACAGCTCGATCGGTCTTGGGCTCAAGGCCGCCTCCACGGGCCTCGACAAGGCGGCCGGAGCGGGCCTCGGCGGTCGCCTGGAAGCCACCCCGCGAGGACGCTTCGTCAGCTCGGCCGTCAACGGCCTCATCGGTGACCGGCTCCTCCGCGAGCGGCCGCAGCTCGCCATCGCGATGGCGGTGCGCCACGAGGGCGAGGACGTCGTCCTCGAGCGCGAGCACCTGGCTCGGACCTACCCCGACGCGAGTGGCGAGCTCGTGGTCTTCCTGCACGGCCTGTGCGAGAACGAGTCCTACTGGAACCGGCACCGCGACCGCACCGGCACGACGTACGCCGAGGCACTGGCTGCGGAGGGCTGGTCGCCGATCATGCTGCGCGCCAACTCCGGCCTTCCGCTGCGCGAGAACGGCATCGCCCTGACCGCCCTGATGCGGCGCCTGGTCGAGGAGTGGCCGGTGCCGGTGACCCGGATCGTGCTCGTCGGGCACTCGATGGGTGGACTGGTCATCCGTGCGGCCGGCGCGGTCAGCGCGGCCGACGTGCACGCCACGACCGACGCCGGCAGCGACTGGAACGCCCTGGTCTCCGACGTCGTCACCCTCGGCACGCCCCACCTGGGGGCGCCGATCGCCTGGGGGATCGGACACGGCAGCCGCGGTCTGGGACGGCTCCCGGAGACCGCCGCGTTCGGTCGGATCCTCGACCAGCGCTCGGTCGGCGTGCACGACCTCGTCGTCGGCCTGACCGAGGACGTGCCGCCGCTGCCGCACGCGCGCTACCGCCTGGTCTGCGCCACCCTCAGCGCGTCGGAGCGCCATCCCGTGGGCCATCTCGTGGGGGACCTGCTGGTCCGGCCGCGCTCGGCGTACGGCACCGACCGTCGCGGGAACGAGCTGTTCCCCGGCGCCGAGCGGCTCCACGTCGGCAGGACCGACCACTTCGGGCTGCTGAACCACCCGGACGTGCTCACCGCTCTCCGCGCCTGGTTGTCCTGACCCGCAAGGGTGTCGGGCTCGTGGTCGGGGTCGGCGATGATGGCGCCATGACTGCCGATCGCGAGCTCACCGCCACCGCCACCGTCGACGCCTCGCCGGAGCGGGTCTGGCAGCTCCTCACCGACTTCTCGCAGATGCCCGACTGGAGCCCCGAGCTGGTCCGGATGATCCCGATCCTGCGCGGCGGCCTGCGCGTCGGTCAGCAGTACGTCGGCATCAACAAGCGCAAGGCCATGGTGTGGCCCACGCGCTCGGTCGTCGCCGTGCTCGAGCCCGGCCGCACGCTCGCCTGGGACACCAAGTCCAGTGGCGCCCGGTGGATCTGGGAGCTCGAGCCCACCGCCGGTGGCGGCACCACCGTCACCCACCGCCGCCCCGTGCCCCAGGGGCTCTCGGCCGTCAGCGGTGTCTTCGCCAAGACCTTCCTCGGTGGCGCCGAGGGTCACTGCGACGAGCTGGAGGCCGGGATGGCCACCACCGTCCAGCGGCTCAAGGCAGCAGCCGAGGCCTGAGTCGGCCCCGGCTGCTCCTCGACAGCTCCTGAACGCGTCTCAGCGGGTCTCAGTGGGCGCGGTGCCCGGTGAACTCGATGATCTGCTGGAACGTCGGCCGGTTCTGCCAGTCGATGGGTCGCACCCCGATGAGACCCGCGGTGGTGGCCCGGATGTCGTCCTGGTGCTTGTCGTAGGTCAGGGCGCCGACCCGGTCCACGTCCTGGGCAGCCAGAGCGCGCGCCGTGGCCTTGCGCAACGAGTTCGCGACGGCGTTGCGGCACTTCTTCTTCGAGCCGTCCCCGCAGTAGACGCGGTGGTAGGCGCCACGGACCGGCTCGCCCAGGGCGTTGCGCAGGTCCTTGTCGACGTAGCCGTACCAGGCAATGCCGTTCCAGGCCG
>NZ_JAXMNS010000021.1:0-15980 GCF_034670285.1 Nocardioides sp.
TCCGGCTACGTGGGTGCGTTCGGACGAGCCATGAACCGTGTCTACGAGATCGGTGAGGGCCGGCCCGTCTGGAAGCTCCGGCCCCTGCTGCTCGGCCTCACCGCGGTGATGGTCGTGCTCGCAGCTGCCGTCCTGGTGGCGCTCGTCGTCACCGGACCAGCAGCCGAGGCAGTCGGCTCGGCGCTCGGGGTCGGCAGCACTGCGGTGACGGTCTGGGGCGTGGCCAAGTGGCCCGTGATCCTGGCCGTCGTCGTCATCGTCGTGGCACTGCTCTACTACGTGACGCCGAACGTGGAGCAGCCCAAGTTCCGCTGGATCAGCGTGGGCGCGGTCTTCGCCATCGTCGTGTGGGCGATCCTCTCGGGAGCCTTCGGCCTCTACGTCGCCAACTTCGCCAGCTACAACAAGACCTACGGCGCTCTCGCCGGCGTCATCGTCTTCCTGCTCTGGCTGTGGCTCACCAACCTCGCGCTCCTGTTCGGAGCCGAGCTCGACTCCGAGCTCGAGCGAGGACGCCAGCTCCAGGCCGGCATCCCGGCCGAGGACGAGCTCCAGCTGCCGCTGCGTGACACGACGCAGCTGGACAAGAAGGCAGAGAAGGAAGCAGACCTGCTCGAGGAGGGCACCGAGATCCGCACCGAGCGGGTCCCCTCCGAGCAGGGCACCGACCGGGAGGGAGATCCATCGTGACCAGGTCACGTGAGAAGCCGACGAGCACCTCGGCCAAGATCCTGTACAAGCCCGTGGGGATCGTCTCCGGCATGGTCGCCGGCGCGATCGCCGGACAGATCTTCCAGCAGGTCTGGGGACGCACCACCCACGGCTCCGACGACCCGCCAAAGCCGCTGGAGAGCGAGTACCCGATCCGGGAGGTCGTCGTCGCCGCCGCCGTGCAGGGCGCGATCTACGCCATCGTGAAGGCTGTCGTCACCCGGGGTGGCGCCCGCCTCTTCGAGCGCTCCACCGGGGAGTGGCCCGGGGACTGAGCCCTCGGCCCCTCACCTTGCGAGCAACGAGCGGTCGCGCAGGCCGGAGGCGGTCCGGGCAGCGACGACGATCCACGCGGCCACGAGGACGGCGTACCCGAGCACGGCAACGGCAGCCAGCGAGGTCGCCCCGGTCGCCGCGGCCAGGCCCGAGGTGCCGGTGACGAGCGTGCCGACCGGGAAGGTGAAGGACCACCAGCCGAGGGTGAAGGGCAGTCCGCCCGGACCGGAGCGGGCAGCCCGCACGGTGAGCGAGACCGCCAGCGCGAGCCACAGCATCGCAAACCCCCACATCGGGACGCCGAAGAGCACGTCGAGCGTGGCCGTGGCCGCGCCGTACGGCGCCGGGAGCGACGTCGGGGCCGTGACGGCGAGCGTGTGCGAGGCGGTGATCGACTGCCCCAGGGGCCCCAGGGCGATCCAGAGCGTCGGCACCGCCGCGGCGGCCCCCACCTGGTGGTGCATCAGGCGGCTCCAGAGCAGGGTGATCACCATCATGGACGCCACCAGGCTGAGCCCGAACAGCATCAGGCAGAGCAGCTGCAGGTTCAGACGCAGGTCACCCACGGGGAGCCTGGCGATGAGCAGCGGTCCGGTGGCTGCGCTCACCATCGGTGCCGCGACCGGCATCAGCCAACCCCCGAACGCACTGTCCGCGGCGACCCGGTGCGACGTGAAGGCGCGGTAGGGCACGGCCACCGCGGTGACGACCCCCAGCACGGTGCCGGCCGACCAGAGCGCGCCCGCCAGCAGGAGGGCCGCCACCGAGCCGATCAACGACTCCCCGAGGAGCAGGGCACCGGCTCCCACGGTGAGCAGCGCCATCGCCGGGGCGCCGTAGAAGTGCGCCATCGCGGGGTCGTCGAGGTGGTGGCGGCACGACCCGGGGTGGCGCCGCCAGCTCACCAGCAACGTCGAGGTGAGCCCCACGAGGAGCAGGCAGTCGAGGACCCAGATGCCCCGGGCGACCGGCAGCAGCCCGGGGAATCCGACCGGGAGCGTGGCTGCGGCATTGGCGACGATCCCGGTGCCCATCACGGTGGCGAACCAGTTGGGCCCGAGCCCGACCAGCGCCCGGCTCGGCGCGACGACAGGAGCAGCCGACACGGCAGTCGGCGAGGCGGTCGGCGAGGCGGTCGGCGAGGCGGTGGCCTGCGGCTGGGCCTGGAGGAGCGTCACGAATCCACTGTGCGGCTCGTGCCGGCGAGGCAGTAGGCCCCGCATTCCTGTGTGTCCACAACTCTGTCCTGTGGGCAGGCTAAGGTCGACCCTGTGGCCTCCCACGTGCCCGACCTCGACGGGCTCCGCCTGCTGGTGCTGATCGCCCGTCTGGGCAGCATCGGCGCCGCGGCCCGCACCCAGGGCACGTCCCAGCAAGCCGCCTCCGAGCGGGTCCGCGGGATGGAGACCCTGACCGGTCTGACGCTCGTCCGTCGCGGGGCCCGCGGCTCGGAGCTCACCGAGGCCGGCATCGTCGTGGTCGAGCGGGCGACCCACCTGCTCGCTGTCGCGGAGGAGATCGAGGTCGTCATCGACGGTCTGCGAACCGACCGCGGCCGAGACCTGTCGGTGTGGGCGAGCATGACGGTCGCCGAGACGCTGATCCCCCGCTGGCTCGTGCAGCTGCGTCAGCGGCAGGAGTCCGAGGGGAGCACGCCGACCACGGTGAGCCTGACGGCCTCCAACAGCACCCGGGTGGTGGAGGCCGTGCGCGACGGCTCGGCCGACCTCGGCTTCGTGGAGGGCGTCACCGCCCCGGCCGGCGTGCGGCACACCGCCGTCGGCCGCGCCGAGCTGGTGCTGGTCGTGGCGCAGGGCTCCCCGCTGAGCAGACGTCGTACGCCGTTGACCCCGCGCCAGGTCGCCGAGCTGCCGCTGGCGCGCCGCGAGCGCGGGTCGGGCAGCCGCGAGGTGCTGGAGTCGGCGCTGGCCGAGCACGGCCTCGTCGCAGCCGACCCCGTCGCCGAGCTCACCACCGCCACCGCGATCCTCGGCACCGTGCTGGCCGGCGGCTCCGCTGCGTTCCTCAGCCGTCGCGTCGTCGAGCGGGACCTCGCGCTCGGTCACCTCGTCGCCGTCCCGACCGCCGACCTCCAGCTGCACCGGACACTGCGCGCCGTCTGGTCGGGTGGCAAGCAGCCCCCGGCCGGGGCGGTGCGCAACCTCGTCGGGATCGCCCGCGCTCAGTGACGCCGCGCCAGCACCGGGCGCACGATCAGCAGCACGACCAGCGCGCCACCGCCGAGGAGCCCCCACCACACCGCGCGGTCGCGCGTGGAGGCGAGGACGTCGGGGTCGGCCACGGGCAGGACAGCGGGCTCGGAGCCTGCTTCCGAGGCGCGCCCGACGTCCTGGCCCCGGATGAGCAACGGCCGGGTCAACGCCTCCAGCGGCTGCGCGACCCCTCGACCCTCCCGCGTGTCAGGCAGCGCCGGGTCGCCGGACGACGCACCGGACGCCGTGGTCTCGAGGCGGGCGATCAGGTCCTGGGGACGGTCGCCGGGGAAGGCCGTCTGAAGCAGCGCCAGGATGCCGGCGACCTCGGCGGCGGCGACCGCGGGTGACGGGGTGACGATCGAGCAGTAGCGGCCGTTGAGCCCGAGGGAGACCGCCCCCGCGGTCGGCACGGCGACGTCGATGGCCGAGCTGAACAGGATGAAGTCGGCCGGGTCCAGCCCGTCGTCGGACGGCGATGCCGCGGTGGTCGTGGCCGTGACGACCCTCGCGTTCGTGCGCGAGTAGCCAGCCGGCCACGAGAGGTCGGCGAAGTCCTCACCATCTCGGTAGGTCGCACCAGGAGCTCCGGAGTCGGAGTCCGGGCGGGGCGGGGACGCCGCCACGACGATCGCGCCTCGCCGGGTCACTCGCTCGACCGCGGCCTCGAGCCGCGCCGACGGCGGCGAGGCCACCGCGACGACCACGATGCTGATGTCGCCGGGGCCGACCCTGGGTGCGATCGCCTCCAGCCCGGCCGCCACCGACTCCGGGCCGGGAGCGAGGAGCGCGTCGTCGGTCGGCAGCGCCGTGTCGTAGATGCGCTGGTCGACGATCGTCGCCCCCGGTGCGACGCCGACGGGCAGACCCGTGTCGGGGTCCGGCGCCGCGGCGATCACGCCCGCCAGCAGGGTGCCTTGGTGCCACACCGGCTCGCGCGTCGACCTTGCACCGTCGACGGGGCTTCCGGGCTCCACGCGGAGCGCGGCCTGGGCGCGCACTCCTGAGTCGAGCACCGCGACGGTGACGCCGTCGCCGGGCGAGCGACCGGTGCTCTCACGCACCCGCCGCTGGGCCTCGGCCAGGCGGAGGCTCTGCGCCGGAGACCCGTCGGCGGCGAACACGGTCACGTCGTTATCACCGGCGTCGACCTGGTTGATGGTGGTGCAGTCGTCGCCGTCGGCGGCCACCGCGGGGCTCGTCGACCCGAGGAGCACCACGCTCGCGGCGAGCACCACCGTCGTCCCCACCCAGGAGCCGAGTGGTCGACTCAGCCGCACGAACCCTCCCGCGGCTGCGAGGTGGGCGGGCACCGGGCGGCCTCGATGCTCAGCAGCACGCCCGACACGAACAGCTCGCGCCAGCTGTCGGGCACGACCTGGCTCGGCACCGCCTCGTAGCCGAGCCGACCGGCCTCCTCGGCGGAGGCAACGCCGTAGGCGTAGCCGCGGTCGTCGACGAGCAGCCGGGTCGGGGCCTCCTCGTCGAACCACCCGCCCGAGCGCACCAACGCCCCCGCCCCGGCATCGACGACGGCGACGGGCGCTCCCGGGACGACGTCCGCAGCGGACGCTGCAGACCCGGGGATCGCCTGGGCCATCACGGCGTACGGGGCGGCGCCCGGGGAGGTGCGCAGCAGCGAGCAGGGCTCGCCGGTCGACTGCCCGGTCGTGGGGCCCTCGGGCCAGCGGGCGCCGTCGAGGACCGACGACTCGGGCACCTCGATGCCCGACGGCAAGGTGTCACCAGCGTCGATCGGCGTACGACCGTCGGGCACCGAGCCGAGGTAGACCAACCTCGCGAAGTCGTCGAGCAGGATCACCTCGCTCCTCGTGCTGAGCAGGTAGCTGCGGCCGGCGGCCTCGATCACGTCACCGACCTCGAGGTCGGAGAGGGGACCGGAGTCGGGCCCGCCACGGAACGGTCGTCCGACGTCACCTCGTGCGAGGCCGAAGGTCGACAGCGCGAGGTCACCGCCGGCAGGGAAGGTCGTGACCCACTGGTCCGGCACGTCGATCGCCTGGCTCGGGCTGCCGCCCGCGACCGCCGCCAGCACCTGCGTGGCCGCATCGCCCTGGTCGGGCAGCTCGTAGGCGTGCGCGCGCGCCTCGCCGCCGACCGGGGCACCGCGCAAGGTCTCGGCGACCAGGTAGAGCCGACCGGAGGCCGTGCGCACCACAAAGCTGATCCCGGGCGTCGGGACGACCCCCGGGGTGGCAGACACGGTGACCTTGAGGCCGCCTGCTTCCCCGCTGCCGGGCCCGACGCCGGCGCACGCCGTCCACCCGCTCGCGATCAAGGCCTCGACCGGCGGCGGCGTGGCCGGCGCCTGGAGGATGCCGATCGGCTGGCCGGGGGTGAGGCCGGTCAGCTTGTCGCGGGGCACGACCAGGGGCTCGACGTCGGCGCCGAGCAGCAGCATCGCGGAGGTGATGTTGATGACCGGGCGCAGCTGGAGCTCTTCGCTGCCCGGGGCGGCGACGAGCACGTAGTCGGCCCCGCTCTCCTTGGCGCTGATCAGCTGCGGCTTGGACTCATCGAGCTCCACCGGGGAACCGATGATGTTGAGCACCGCGGCACCGGCCAGCAGCAGGACGGCCAGCGCCATGCCACCGATCACGGCACGACCGGGCCGGGCCGGCTCGACCTCGCGCCCGCCGGGAGCACCGGAGACGAACGCCGTCACCAGGCGCCGTCGGCTGAACGAGTAGGCCTCGACGAGGTCCTTCTTGGTGGCCACCGGGCCTCAGCCGTTGATCTTGTCGAAGAGCCCGGAGGCCAGGACGAGCAGCGGCAGCAACGAGAGCAGCGCGATCGTCTCGAGCACGTCGCCGAGGCGCCCTCGGCGCAGGGACGGCGCCGACGGGGACAGGGTCGAGACGAGCAGGACGCCGCCCGCGACCGCGAGCACGACGGCGGTGGCCGGGCGCCACTCGGGCCAGGCGACCAGCAGCGCCACAGTCATCGAGACGAGGCCGAGGACGCCGGAGGCGAGGCCGACCAGGACCTCCGAACCGGTGCGGTACTGCCGCGTGCGCAGCATCACGATGGCGCACGCCACCACGACGAGGAGCGTGCCGTCGAGGCCGCGCGTGACCGCCGGCGGCGCCACCAGGACGAGCAGGATGCCCACGGACGCAGAGATCGCGACAAGGATCTCGTGAGCGAGGCGAGCATTGGCGGCGACGCGTACCGGGTCGAGGTCGTCGCGCTCGGCGGTGATGTCGGCAGCGGAGTAGAGCGCCTCGACCGAGGTGCTGGTGGCACCGAGGGCCAGCCAGGGGAAGATGCTCCCCATCATCACCAGCAGCGTCAGGACGACCGTCAGGACGACCGCGGGGCTCAGGTCGGTGGTCAGCGCCAGCGCACCGGTGAGAGCGGCGACCGCCCCGACCACGACCGCGGGCACGAGGAGCGCCCGACCGATCCCGAGCCCGACCAGGCAGGCCGCGCCGACGAGCGCCGTCCCGACCCCGGCGCCGAGCAACGCTCGGGCGTAGTCGTCCTCGGGGGCAGGGAGGGAGAGGTCACTGATGAGCAGTCCGGAGACGGCGGCGTACCCGACCCCCATCCAGGCGACCGTGACGGCCGCCTCGGGCTCGGACTGCGCGCGGGAGAGCACGATCGCCGCCGTGGTCAGCACGCCCGCGAGCACCGCGGCAGCGACCCCGGCCACGCGCTGGTCGGCCTGCAGGAACAGCGCAGCAGCGCCCAGCGCCATGAGCAACGACGCCGCCCACAACGCCGTACGACGTCCGGAGGCGGGGTCCCAGGGGAGCAGGTCGTGCTCGACCACGTCGGTCATCGCCTCGACCACGTCGTCGTAGACCGGTGGGGGGAGGTCGTCGACACCGGCGCTGACGGTGATCACGTGGCCGTCGTCCACGCCCTGCAGCGTGAGGCCGGCGTCTGCTTCGAGCCGTCGTCCGTCGGAGGTCGTCAGCCGGTAGCCGCCATAGACGGTCGCCGCATCGAGCAGCCCCACGCTCCGGGCCAGCTCGGGGAGCAGCTCGACCACGGGGATCGACCCCGGCAGGACCAGGTCGACGCGTCGCGTGCTGGAGGCCACCGTCACCCGGATGAGCCCCGATGCCTGGGCGTGGGCCTGACTCATCGCTCTCACCTGTCGTCTCGCGCTGCGCGCATCATGCACCGTGCCTCACGCCGAGCGCCCCCAGGGGCCGTGCGGGCCTGACTCACATGAAGCGCTTGGCGCCGTTCGCGTCGGCCGCCTGGTAGTCCTCGCGCGAGGAGGTGACCGCGAGGTGGGTCTCCTTGAGCAGCTGGCTCATCTCGTTGATCGCGGTGTCCCACTTGCGCTTGGCCTCGTGGTAGGAGGTCTGCTGGGCACCGATCCAGTCGTTGCGCAGCGGCTTGAGCTCGTTCTCGAGGCGGTTGAGGCGCTCGTTGATGTCCTCGACGCCCTTCATCATGTCGCCGGCGGCCTGGTCGAGTGCGGCGTGGTTGACGCGAATACCGTCGAAAGTCATGGCGTGATCCCTTCCGGAGTGAGGTCGCTCAACCGAGCTTGTTGAGGAGGTTCTGCATGTTGGAGGCCTGCGCCTCGTCGTTGGCGACGTTGTCGCGCTCGGTCAGCGTGAGCGAGTCGGCGAAGTCGTCGAGCGCCTTGACGATGTCGTTCTGCTTCTGGGTCCAGGTGTTGTGGAGGGTGAAGAACGCGGTGGCGCCCTGGCCGCCCCACTTGGCCTGGACCTGCGAGATCTGACCGCTCAGCTTGCTGCTGAGCGCGTTGAAGTCGAGCTTGGCCTCGGCCACGAGGGCCGCCGCCTTCGTCAGGGTGCCTTGGCCTTGGCCGTAGTCGCCGGTGTTCGACATGTCGCCTGCTCCTGGGATCAGTAGTCGGATGGTCCGCTGCTGACGTGCTTGTGCCCGAGGCAGGAGCGGCTAAACCCGCCACCTCTCAATTCCACAGGCCCGACACGAGACCGGCCGCGGCGACGACCGATGCCACCGCGAAGGCCGTGCTCAAGGACTCCGCCACCTCGGTGCGCCGGGCCCACCACGCCGAGCGCCACCCGCGCCCCAGGGCCACGGCCACCAGCACGACCACGGCCCCGAGCGACGTCGCGACGAGCGCCACGCTCGTCGCCAGGCCCTGCCCGGCGCCGTCGAGCAGGTCGAGCAGCAGCGCGATCCAGCACGCCAGGCCGGCCGCTCGCAACGCTGCCCGCGCACCGCGGTGGCGATAGCTGCGCGCCGCCAGGAGCAGGGCTGCACCGCAGAAGCCGACCTGACAGCGGGCGCCGACCACGTCGACCTGCACCCCCGTGGCCCGCACCTCGACCAGCAGCAGCGGGGCCGAGACCGCCGCCACAGCCAGGACGGCGACGCTCGCCGCCGTGACCAGGCGGGCAGCCCGCTGCGAGATCGCGACGACGACCCGGTGGGGCACGACGATCCGACCGCGACGCCGTACGGGCCTCTCGCGCGCCGACCACGCGGTCACCGCCAACCGTTCGAGGTCGAGCAGGTAGTGGTCGGGCACGTCGACCGCCAGCTGGGGCACGAACCGGGCGGCGAGCGTCGCGATCAGCAGGAGGACCGACCACACCACCTGGGCCTCGATCCCGGCGAGGGCGGCGCCGGTGGTGAGGGCGAAGAGCAGGGCGCCGACCACGGTCCAGACCCGCAGGCCCTCCTCGGCGCGGCGGCCCAGGGACCGGGCCACCGCAGCGCACAGCGCGGCCGCCAGGGCAGCGGTCCCGAGGATGGTGGGCAGCCGCGCGGCGGCGGGGTCCCAGGCGATCGCCACAGCGGCTGCGCCTGCGAAGACGGGTGCGGCCAGCACCCGGTGCTCGGCCCAAGGGCCGCCGGGCACGCAGCCGAGCACCGCAGCCACGAGCAGGATCGCGACGGTGGCGTCGCGGGCGACGGAGTCCGGGAGCGCGGCGGCACAGCTCCCGGCGACGACCGCGACCACCAGGGCGACCGTGCACCAGAGGGCGGCCGAGGCGCCCGTGCGCGAGCCCTCCTCGGACTCCTCGGGCTCCTCGGACCCCTCGGATCGGTCGGCGCGGCCTGCGGACCGAGACGGCCCGGACGGCTCAGGGATCGGGAGAGCGGAATCGGACTGCGCGAGGAGCACCGTGCCCGCGCAGATGCCGGCGTCGGCGAGTGAGACGTCCGCAGGGAGAGGTTGCCCCAGCCGGGTGTAGAGCCGCGGCACGGTGGGGAGGCTGGCCTGCCGTGAGTACTCCGCCGCCACGTCGGCCCCCGACGCCCCTCCGGGGACCTGGAGGTCCAGGACCCCGGCCGAGCCGTGCACGCTCAGGGCCAGCAGCCCGGAGCGCTCGCCGCGAGCGCCAGGGGCGCCGGGGGCTTGGTGCTGGGTGGTTGCGCTCACGGGACCTCCGTCCGGGGCTGGGGCGACGACGCTGCGCGAAGGGTATGCCCCGAATCGGGCGGTCTCTATCATCGGATCTTCGCGGCCGCTCGGGTGCGCGGCGCACGAGCACGAGGTGGCACGGATGACGACGGTCCAGTCAGGGAACGCACTCGGCGGGTCCCGGGCCGAACGCCCCGAGATGCCCGGCGGGCAGATCGTCCTCCAGCCGCCCCCGCAGCTGCAGCCCAACGAGGGCGCTGCCGGGGTGGCGATGAATGCCATCCCGATGCTCGGCAGCCTCGGCTCGATCGTCCTGGTCGCGACGCTGAGCAGCGGCGGAGGCAACAACGCAGTCCGGGGCTTCCTGACCGCGGGCATGTTCCTCTTCGCCACCCTCGGCTTCATCTTCGTGCAGATCGACCGCCAGCGGAAGCAGCGCGCCCAGCAGGTCACCGGATCGCGCACCGAGTACCTGCGCTACCTCTCCAGCGTGCGCACCACCGCACGGCAGGCCGCCGAGCAGCAGCGGCGCGCCCTGACCTGGCACCACCCCGACCCCGCGTCGCTCCCGGCGCTGGCCGAGGAACGCTCACGGGTGTGGGAGCACCACGCGAGTGACGCGCACTTCCTCCACGTGCGCTACGGCCTGTGCGCCCAGCCGCTCTCGCTCGAGCTCGTGCCACCCGACAGCGCCCCGCTAGAGGACGTCGACCCTGCTTCGGCCTCCGCGCTGCACCGCCTGCTCGTCGTCCACCGCACCCAGCCGGACCTCCCGGCCTCGGTCAACCTGCGCGCCTTCGACCGCGTGGAGATCTGCGGCGAGGAGGAGCAGGCCCGCTCCCTGGCCCGCTCGATCATCTGCTCGGCCACCGCCTTCCAGTCGCCCGAGCACCTCGTCGTCGCGGTGCTCTGCTCCGAGGAGCAGCTCGCACACTGGGACTGGATCAAGTGGCTCCCCCACGCTCTCAGTCGCGAGAGCACGGACGCCGTCGGGCCGATGCGGATGGTGGCGACCTCGCTCAACGACCTCGCCGCGCTGCTGCCGCCCGACCTGAGCGAACGACCGCGTTTCGGCGCCGACGACCGCGAGGCCGCGCCGCACATCCTGCTGGTCACCGACGGCTTCGAGCTACCGCCGGGCAACCACGTCGTACCGCCCGACGGGCTGCACGGGGTGACCGTGCTCGACCTGCCCACCCGCTGGGACGAGCTCGAGGACGCCACCCGGCTGCGACTCGAGCTCGGCCCAGGCAGCGCTGGCGGCCCTGGCGGCCCTGGCGGCAAGGTCCCGCTCGAGGCGGTTCGTCTGCGGGTCGAGCCCGTGCGGGCCTCGGCCGACCAGTGCGACGTGGCCACCGCCGAGGCGTTCGCCCGGCGGCTCACACCGCTGCACAGCGTCGCGGTCACCACGTCCGGGGACGGCACCGGCGGCGAGATCACCGGGCCCACGGACTTCATGGACCTCCTCGGCCTCGGTGACGTCCGCTCCTTCGAGCCCGCGTCGGCCTGGCGCAGCCGGCCCGCGCGCGACCGTCTCCGCGTGCCGATCGGGATCGGTGGGGGAGGGAGCCTGATCCACCTCGACATCAAGGAGTCCGCCCAGCAGGGCATGGGTCCCCACGGGCTGTGCATCGGCGCGACCGGTTCGGGCAAGTCGGAGTTCCTGCGCACGTTGGTGCTGGGCCTGGCGATGACGCACTCGCCCGAACAGCTCAACATGGTGCTCGTCGACTTCAAGGGCGGTGCCACCTTCGCCGGCATGGCGCAGATGCCCCACGTCTCTGCAGTGATCACCAACCTCTCCCAGGAGCTCACGCTCGTCGACCGCATGCAGGACGCCCTGTCCGGGGAGATGGTGCGGCGCCAGGAGCTCCTGCGCGAGGCCGGCAACTTCGCCTCCATCCGCGACTACGAGCGGGCGCGCGCCGCCGGCGAGGACCTCGCTCCCCTGCCGTCGCTGTTCATCGTCGTCGACGAGTTCTCCGAGATGCTCTCGGCCAAGCCGGAGTTCATCGACCTCTTCGTCGCCATCGGACGCCTCGGCCGCTCGTTGGGCCTGCACCTCCTGCTCGCCTCGCAGCGGCTCGAGGAAGGACGCCTGCGTGGTCTCGAGTCGCACCTGTCCTACCGCGTCGGCCTGCGCACGTTCAGCGCCCAGGAGTCGCGCGCCGTCCTCGGCGTCCCCGACGCCTACGAGCTGCCCGCCGTCCCCGGACTCGGCTACCTCAAGCCCGACCCGACGACGATGACGCGCTTCAAGGCGGCCTACGTGTCAGGTCCGCCTGCCGCCGGCCTGAGTGGCGTCGCGCGCGACGAGGGCGGGCACGTGCGCGGCATCCTGCCGTTCACGATCTCGCGCGTGATCTCCCACGAGCCCGACCCCGATCCGGAGCCGGCCGCCATCAGCGCCACGACCGGCAAGGGGTCCACCGACTCCCAGGAGACGCTGCTCGACGTGGCCGTCGATCGGATGTCCGGTCACGGCGTCGCCGCCCACCAGGTCTGGCTCCCACCGCTCGACGAGCCCGACACGCTCGACGAGCTCATGAGCGACCTCGTGCAGGACCCCGAGCTCGGGCTGGTCTCGCCGCGCTGGCGAGCGCTCGGTGGACTCGTCGTGCCGCTCGGCACCGTCGACCGGCCACGGGAGCAGCGCCGCGACACCCTCTCCATCGGCCTCGGCGGCGCCTCGGGCCACGTCGCGGTCGTCGGCGGACCCCGCACCGGCAAGAGCACCCTGCTGCGCACGCTGGTGGTCAGCACCGCCCTGACCACGACCCCGTTGGAGTCGCAGTTCTTCGTGCTCGACTTCGGTGGCGGCACCTTCGCCCCGCTCGCCTCGCTCCCGCACGTCGCCGGGGTCGGCACCCGCGCCGAGCCGGACGTCGTACGACGGATCGTGGCGGAGGTGCAGGGCATCGTCGACCGCCGCGAGGCCTACTTCCGCAGCCAGGGCATCGACTCGATCGAGACCTACCGGAGCCGGCGCGCCCAGGGTCGCGTCGACGACGGCTACGGCGACGTCTTCCTGGTCGTCGACGGCTGGAGCACCCTGCGCTCCGACTTCGACGACCTCGAGCTCGAGCTGCAGCAGCTCGCCACGCGCGGCCTGACCTTCGGGCTGCACCTCGTGACCGCGACCGGTCGCTGGGCCGACTTCCGCGCAGCCCTGCGCGACGTCCTCGGCACCCGTCTCGAGCTCAAGCTGGGTGACGCCATGGACTCCGAGATCGACCGCAAGGTCGCTCAGCTGGTGCCGGCCGGACGCCCCGGCCGCGGACTGGTGCCGGGCAAGCTGCACTTCCTCGGCGCCCTCCCCCGGCTGGACGGCGACCCGTCGGCCGAAACCCTCGGCGACGGGATCGACGACCTGATCGACCGGATCACCAGCGCCTGGCGTGGTCCTGCCGGGCCCAAGCTGCGGCTGCTCCCCGAGCGGATCGGGCTCGACCGGGTGCGTGAGCTCGCGGGCGTCGACTCGCAGCCCGCGAGCGGCCCGCGACCGCTGCTCCTCGGCATCAACGAGAAGGAGCTCGCCCCGGTGGGGCTGGACCCCGACACCCAGCCGCACCTGCTGGTCCTGGGCGACGGCGGCTCCGGCAAGAGCGCCGTGCTGCGTGCGACGCTGCGCGAGATCATGCGCACCCGCACGCCCGCCCAGGCGCAGATCGTGGTGGTCGACTACCGGCGCTCGCTGCTGGGTGAGGTGCCCGAGGACTACCTCCTCAACTACCTGACCTCCGGCACCCAGGCGGCCCCGGCCCTCAAGGACCTCGCCACCTACCTCGAGAGTCGGATCCCCGGACCCGACGTCACCCCGGAGCAGCTGCGCAGCCGCACCTGGTGGACCGGGGCCGAGGTGTTCGTGGTCGTCGACGACTACGACCTCGTCGCCACCCAGCAGAGCTCGCCGGTGGCCCAGCTGCAGCCGCTGCTCGCCCAGTCGCGCGACGTGGGGCTGCACCTCACGGTCGCCCGCCGCTCCGGCGGCGCGTCCCGGGCGATGTACGAGCCGGTGATCCAGTCGCTGCGCGACCTCGCCATGCCCGGCCTGATGCTCTCGGGCAGCCCCGACGAGGGCCCACTGCTCGGCAACGTCCGTCCGACACCGATGCCGACCGGTCGCGGTCGCCTCATCACCCGCGAGCGCGGCATCGAGGTCGTCCAGACCGCGTGGACCGACCCCAGCCTGTAGGCGGGCTGCGGTCGGTGCGCGTCTCGGTACGCCGGCCCGCTCCTTCGTCGCACGGCCCCACGGTCATCGAGTAGCCGGGGGGAGCCCGCGAGCCACCGGCATATCGAGATGCATCGCGAGCCGGGCACCTAGCCGGGGACCGGCCCGAGCTCGGGCGGCAGGTCGCCGCGGGTCAGCACGGTCAGCGAGGTGACCGGGCGGGTCAGGCACACGTAGAGCCGCCGCAGGCCGGTGCGCCGATCGGGCTCGCCCGCCACGATCGCGGCGGGGTCCAGGAGCACGACGTGGTCGAACTCCAGCCCCTTGGCGAGCGAGGCGGGCACCAGGTCGACCGGCTCCACGCCCTCCTCCCCGACCGCCGTGAAGGCGACCCGGGCATCGGTGAGCTCGCGCGCGACGGCCACGACCTGTGCGTCCGGCACGATCAGGCCGATCGATCCCGCCGCGCGAGCGGCGACGGACTCCACGGTGCCGGCCACCGGCCCGTCCTCGAAGGACAGCTCGCCGCGCGAGCGCCGTACGGACGTCGGCGGCTCGAGGTCCGGGGCGATGTGCGGCAGCAACCGAGCGGCGTACTCGATGACCTCGCCGGGCACCCGGAAGCCCCGGGTGAGCTGCTCGACGTGGGCGCCGGGCTTGCCGAGGTGAAGCAGTGCCTCGGCCCACGACGTCGTCGCCCACGGCGTGGTCGCCTGGGCGAGGTCACCCAGGACGGTGAGCGAGCCGGTCGACGACCGCCGGGCCAGCGCGCGCAGCATCATGGGCGAGAGATCCTGCGCCTCGTCGACGACGATGTGCGCCAGCGACGGGGTGCGCTCGACCAGGTCGCGCGCCTCGTCGAGCAGCACCAGGTCGGCCGCCGACCAGCGTGCGGTGCCGGCCGATCGCGGTGGTGACCCCCAGCGGAGCAGCGCCTGCTCGTCAACGTCGAGGATCCCCTCGGCCGCGGCTGCAAGGGCCTCCTGGTCGCTGAGGAGCCGGGCCACCAGGCGCTTCGGGTCGACCACCGGCCACACTGCGGCGGCGTACGCCTTGACGGGCTTGCTGCGGGCCACCGCGTCCTGCACCCGGTCGTCGGGCGAGTCCCCCGACCGCTCCATCAGCACCAGCACCCGGTGGGCCAGTGCCTGCGGCAGCATCGCGCGAGCGGCGCCGTAACGCACCCCGCGGCTGCGCAGACCCTCGATCACTTCGTCGACCTCGTACGACGGCACCCGCCAGCGCCGCGAGCCACGCGGCACCAGCAGCCCCTCGGTGGGCGCGACGACCTGCGACCAGACCGCACGCCGCAGGACCTCGGCGAGCCTGGCGTCGCCCTTGAGGACGGCGCGCGCCGCGGGGTCCTCACCGCGCAGCCGTGCCCCGGTCGCCTCCGCCACGAGGTCCTCGATCGTGGCCTGGTTGGCCTCCACCTCCCCCAAGGCCGGGAGGACATCGCGGATGTAACGCAGGAAGCTCGCGTTGGGCCCGACGACCAGCACGCCCTGCCGGCGCAGCTGGTCACGGTGGGCGTAGAGGAGGTACGCCGCGCGGTGCAGGCCGACGGCGGTCTTGCCGGTGCCGGGGGCGCCCTGCACGCACACGGTGTCGTCGAGGTCGGCGCGCACGATGACGTCCTGCTCGGGCTGGATGGTGGCGACGATGTCGCGCATCGGGCCGACGCGAGGGCGCTCGATCTCGGCCTCCAGGATCGAGGAGTACTCCTCGCCCTCCGGTGCGACACTGAGCCGCTCGTCCTCGTAGGCCGTCAGCACGCCTTGGCCGAAGCCGTAGCGGCGCCGGACGTCGACGCCCATCGGCTCGATGCTGCTCGCCCGGTAGAACGGCAGACTGACCGGCGCACGCCAGTCGACCACCATCGGATTGCCGCTCGGATCGGAGATGTGACGTCGCCCGACGTGGAACGTCTCGCCGTTCGACCGGTCGAGCCGGCCGAAGAAGAGCGGCACCGTCGGGTCGTCGGTGAGCTGCCGCATCCGCTCGGCCAGGGACGACTCGAGCACCTCACGGCTCACCCAGTCGGCAGCCGTGCCGGCGTCCAGGGAGGCGGTGCGCTCGCGCATCCGAGCGAGCTGGCGGCGGGACTCGGCGAGGTGCTCGCGCTCGGCGGCGAGCTCGGGATCCGGGGGGTGGTCGGTCGGAGTCGAGGGCATCGCAGGACCTCCGGAGTGCGATCAGGCTGGGGCGGCCGGCCAACCTAACCCGCCGACCCGAGGTCATCGAGTAGCCGGGGAGCGAG
>NZ_JAXMNS010000022.1:0-15782 GCF_034670285.1 Nocardioides sp.
CAATTCCGGCCGGGCTTGGCGGCGGCCTGCCCGCTGCCCGGTGCCCGGGGCGCCGCGATCAGCGGGCAGGCCGAGCTGAGCACAGCCGTCGAGCACAGGCGACGCACAGCATGATGGGATCGCCGGACGATCCGAGGTGCCCCCGCACACCCGGCAGAACAGAGGAGAGCGCGTGCTGGACGAAAAGCTGGTCGACATCTACGACGAGGTGCTGCAGCGCAACCCCGGCGAGCAGGAGTTCCACCAGGCGGTGCAGGAGGTCCTCAACAGCCTCGGGCCCGTCGTGGCGAAGCACCCGCAGTACGCCGACGCCGCCGTCTTCCGTCGTCTCTGCGAGCCCGAGCGGCAGATCATCTTCCGGGTGCCGTGGGTCGACGACGAGGGTCAGGTGCAGATCAACCGCGGCTTCCGCGTCGAGTTCAACTCCGCCCTCGGCCCCTACAAGGGCGGTCTGCGCTTCCACCCGAGCGTCTACCTGGGCATCGTGAAGTTCCTCGGCTTCGAGCAGATCTTCAAGAACTCCCTGACCGGCATGCCCATCGGCGGCGGCAAGGGCGGCTCCGACTTCGACCCGAAGGGCCGCTCGGACGGCGAGGTGATGCGCTTCTGCCAGTCCTTCATGACCGAGCTCTACCGTCACATCGGCGAGTACACCGACGTCCCGGCCGGCGACATCGGCGTGGGTGGCCGCGAGATCGGCTACCTCTTCGGCCAGTACAAGCGCATCACCAACCGCTACGAGTCCGGGGTGCTCACCGGCAAGGGCCTGTCCTGGGGCGGGTCGCAAGTGCGCACCGAGGCGACCGGCTACGGCACGGTGTTCTTCGTCGAGGAGATCCTGCGCGATCGCAAGGACTCCCTCGACGGCAAGCGCGTGGTCGTCTCCGGCTCCGGCAACGTCGCCGTCTACGCGATCCAGAAGGTCCAGCAGCTCGGCGGCACGGTCGTGGCCTGCTCCGACTCCAGCGGCTACGTCGTCGACGAGGCCGGCATCGACCTGGCCCTGCTCCGCGACGTCAAGGAGGTCCGTCGCGCCAGGATCTCGGCGTACGCCGAGGAGCGGCCCGACGCCCGTCTGGTCGAGGGTGGCTCGGTCTGGGACGTGCCGTGCGACATCGCCCTGCCTTGCGCCACCCAGAACGAGCTCAACGGCAAGGATGCGGCGACCCTGGCCCGCAACGGCTGCACCATCGTTGCCGAGGGCGCCAACATGCCGTGCACGCCCGAGGCCGTGGACGTGCTCGCCGAGGCCGGTGTCACCTTCGCTCCCGGCAAGGCGGTCAACGCCGGCGGCGTCGCCACCAGCGCCCTGGAGATGCAGCAGAACGCCTCGCGCGACTCCTGGACCTTCCAGCACACCGAGGACCGTCTCGCCGAGATCATGCGCGGCATCCACGAGCGATGCCTGACCACGGCCGACGAGTACGGCAGCCCGGGCGACTACAGCGCCGGCGCCAACATCTCCGGCTTCATCCGGGTCGCCGACGCGATGCTGGCGCTCGGGGTCGTCTAGGGGAGCCGGCGGCATCACCGGACCGCAGACTTCGCACCGGCTCGTACGGTGAGGACATGTCTGCAGGCCTGGTGATCTTCGACGTCAACGAGACCCTCTCCGACCTCGAGCCGATGGGGGAGCGCTTCGCTGACGTCGGAGCCCCCGCCCACCTGGCGCCCACCTGGTTCGCCGGGGTGCTGCGCGACGGGTTCGCCCTCACCGCCGTGGGAGCGAGCGCGCCGTTCGTCGAGATCGCGGGCAACCACCTGCGCATCGTCCTCGGCGGGGTCGACCTCGACCGTCCCGTGGACGACGCCGTGAGCCACGTGCTGTCCGGGTTCGGCGCGCTCGACGTGCACCCCGACGTCGCCGACGGGGTGCGGTCGCTGGCGGCCGACGGGCACCGACTGGTCACGCTGAGCAACGGCTCGGCGAGCGTCGCCGAAAAGCTGCTGGAGGCTGCCGGTCTCCGCGAGCACTTCGAGGCCCTGCTCTCGGTCGAGGACGCCGGCGTCTGGAAGCCCGCGGCCGGCGCCTACGCCTACGCGCTGGAGCGGTGCGGGGTTGAGGCTGCCGACGCCGTGCTCGTCGCCGTCCACCCGTGGGACATCGACGGCGCCGCGCGTGCCGGGCTGCGCACCGCCTGGATCGACCGGAACGGCAGCACCTACCCCGACCACTTCACGGCGCCGGACCACCACGTGACCTCGCTCGACGAGCTGGCCGCGCTGCTGCGCTGATGCGGCGGGGTGAAAGGGTGCAGCCATGACTGCGCCGACGATCCACGCCACCGAGATCGGCACCGAGGGCCCGCGCGTGGTCTTCCTGCACGGCCTCTTCGGCCAGGGCCGCAACTTCACCCAGGCCGCGAAGGCGCTCGTGCCCGACCTCCGCTCGGTGCTGGTCGACCTCCCCAACCACGGACGCTCGGCCTGGACCGAGACCACCGACTACGAGGTCGTCGCCGACGTGGTCGCCGAGTGGCTGCGCACGACGTACGACGGCGAGCCGGCCTCGCACGTCGTCGGACACTCGATGGGCGGCAAGGTCGCGATGGTGCTGGCCCTGCGTCACCCCGATCTTGTCGACCGCCTGGTCGTCTCCGACATCTCGCCCGCGCGCAGCGAGGGGGCCGGGGAGTTCGAGCACCTCCTCGACAGCCTCGCCCGGCTCGACCTGCCCGCGCTCGAGCTGCGCAGCGACGCCGACGAGCAGCTGGCGCCCCACATCAGCAACGCCGCCGTGCGCGGATTCCTGCTGCAGAACCTGCGAAGCACCGACGACGGCTTTGCCTGGCAGGCCAACCTCGACCTTCTGCGCAGCGAGCTGGCCGTGATCGGCGGGTGGCCCGAGATCGAGGCGACCTTCGACCACCCGGTGCTGTGGCTGGCGGGGGAGAAGTCCGACTACGTGCGGCCCGAGCACGAGGAGACGATGCGCTCGCTCTTCCCCCGCACGCGACTGGCCACGATCAAGGGCGCGGGGCACTGGATCCACTCCGAGCAGCCGGACGCCTTCCTCTCCGCCCTGCGCGTGTTCCTGCTGGCCTGAGCAGCCATCGCGGCATCGCCCATCCGGGGGGTGCGCGCGTTTCTCGACCTGGGTCAGGGGTGGGTAGGATCGCACCTCGACCACACCATTTTTCGGACCCCGACAGGACCCAGGTAGGCCATGGCTTCGACCTCACCGTACTCCGGCGCGACGGAGCAGGCAGCCAAGCTGCGTCGCGACGCCGAGATGGCGGCCGCCGAGCAGGCAGCCGAGAGGTTGGTGGCCGAGGAGCTGGCCGCAGAGGCGATCACCGCCCGCACCATCGCCGAGCGAGCCGCTGCTGAGCAGGCGGCCGCTGCCGCCGAGGCTCACGAGGCCCGCGCCGCCGCTGAGTCCGCGGCCGTCCGGTACGCCGAGCAGCGGCGCTCCGCCGAGGAAGCCGCTCAGCGCGCGGCCTCGGCCCGGGAGTCGGCCGAGAAGTCGGCCCGCGACCACGTCGAGATGGCCGAGTCGGAGTCGTCCAAGCGCGAGTCCGCCGAGCGGCACGCCACCGAGCTGGCCGAGCGCGTCGTCACCACCCTGGCCGAGCGCGAGGCTGCCGAGACAGCCGCGCGCCGCGCAGCCGTCGACGCCCAGGAGGCCTCCGTCGCGCGCGCCCGCGCCGAGGAGAACGCCCGCTACCACACCGAGCTGGCCGAGCAGGCGCTCGCTGACCGCGCGGCCAGCGAGCAGCGCGCACTCGAGCTGTCCGAGGCCAACGTGGCCGCCGCCGACGAGCACCTCGCCGCCGTCCGCGAGGCGCACGAGGAGCGGGACCGGCTCGAGCGGGTCGCCCGTGAGCAGATCCGGGCTCGCACGGCTGCCGAGGAAGCCACCGAGCGGCACGCCCGGTTGGCCGAGGAAGCCCACCAGGCCGCCCAGGACGCCGAGCTGCGCGCCCGCAGCGTCGCCGAGCAGGCCTCGAGCAAGGCCGAGGAGCACGCCGCCTTCACCCGGCACGCCGCCGAGGACCGCCAGGCCGTCGAGCTCGCGCTCAACGAGCTGGCCGACGCCCGCCGTGCTGCCGAGGAGGCTGCCGCCGAGCAGTCCTCGCTCGCCGAGCAGGCCATGGTGCAGCGCGCGGCAGCCGAGGACCGCGCTCGTGAGCTGGCCGACGCCGCCAGCCTGGCGGCCGAGGAGTACTCCGACTTCGTACGTCGTGCCGCTGCCGACCGTGACGTGCTGCAGTCGGCTGCTGCTGAGGCCGCGAAGGCCCGCATCGAGGCCGAGGAGCTCGCCGTACGACAGAGCGAGCTGGCCCGTCAGGCTCAGCTCGCTGCGGCCGAGGCCGCCGAGATGGCCCAGCGCGTGGGCGACGAGGCCGCCACCGCCGCCGAGGAGCACACCGCTTTTGCTCGCCGTTCGCTGGAGGAGCGTCGGGCGATCGAGAGTGCCGCCGCGGCTCAGGCCGAGGCCCGCCGGCAGGCCGACGAGGACGCCGCAGCCCAGGCCGAGCTGGCCCGCGTGGCGCTGCTCGAGCGCACCGAGGCCGAGGAGGCCGCCCGCGACATCGGAGTGCGGGCGACGCTGGCCGCGCAGGAGTTCGCGACGTTCGTCGAGCAGGCCGAGACCGAGCGGGCCGTGCTCCAGGAGAACGCAGCCGAGCAGACCCGCGCCCGTGGTGAGGCCGAGCGTGCCGCCAGCCGCCACGTCGGGCTCGCCGAGGAAGCGCACATCGCGGCCATGGAGGCCGAGAACCGCGCCCGGGAGGTGTCCGAGGGCGCCACCGCGGCCGCGGAGGAGTACGCCACCTTCAGCACCCGTGCCCTCGAGCTGCGCCAGGCCGCCGAGTTCGCCGCCACCGAGCAGGCCCGGTTGGCCGAGCAGGCCTTCCTCGATCGCGGTCAGGCCGAGGCCAAGGCCCGCGAGCAGATCGAGCTGGTCGTCGAGGCCAACCGGATCGCCGCGTCCAGCCAGGAGCAGGCGGCCGCCGCCGCCGAGGAGGCGCGTCTGGCCAACCAGCTGCGCCACTCGGTCGAGGACGCCGCCAAGACCGCCTCGCGAGCCCGGCTCGAGGCCGAGGAGTCGGCTCGCGCCCAGGCCCACCTCGCCGAGACGGCGTCTCAGCAGCGCCGCGAGGCCGAGGAGCAGGCCGAGGCCCTGCTGAGCGAGCACCGTGAGTCGCTGCGAGTCGCGCAGGAACAGCTCTCCAGCGCCAAGCGCGAGGCAGCCCAGCAGGCGCAGTCGCGCGCCGACGCCGAGCGCACCGCAGCCAGGCACGCCCAGGCGCGCGCGGAGGCCGAGACCAGGGCCGCCGACCTCGCCATCCAGCTCGCCGAGGCGCGAGCCCGGCTGCTCGCCGTACCCCGGCCGGCGACGCTGGCGTCCGCGCAGGCGCCGGCCGGGCCCGAGGCGCCCGAGACGGCCACTCACCGTGCGGCACCTGACGACGACGTCGTCGCCGACATCACCGCTGCCGAGATCGAGGCGGCTCCGGGACCGGACGAGGTCGACGAGCCCGTCGAGGTCGTGGACGCCGAGATCGACGTGGTCGACGAGGACGAGACCGACCTCGAGTCGGTCGAGGAAGACCACACCGCCCGACTCACGCCGTCGCTGCCGTTGGCCGGTGCCAACCCGGCCAAGCAGGCCAAGCCGGTCAAGGAACCCCGCGAGCCGCGTTCGATTCCTGGCGCCGCAGCCCTTGGCGGCACCGCCGAGCGCATCATGGCCAAGTCGCGCTCGGTGGCCGAGCAGCGATCCGCCGCTCGAGCGGAGAAGGCTGCGACCGCGAGCCCCGCTGCACTTTCGGCCCCGGCAGCGCCCGGCTCCTTCCACGAGGTGCGTCGCTATCCCGCGATGATGATGGCCGGCATCGGTGTCGTCGTCGTCGCCGGCTCGACCACCGCGATCCTGGCGATCACCAACGGCGGTCTGCCGGCGATCGCGCTCCTGCCGCTGTTCATCACGCTGCTCGCCCTGTTCTTCGTCATCTGGCTCGGAGGCCGCTCCACCGACGTCGAGATCGTCGACGGAGCCCTCAACCTGCGCCTGGGCGACATGCGGCACACCTTCGACCTCCGCGGCGACGGGACGGCGATCGAGATCACCGGTGCGCCCGAGTCCGGCGACTGGGAGATGACGATCGTGCGCCGCGGGCTGAGCCCGGTGCACCTCGACGACCAGACCGTCGAGCCGCGTGCGTTCATGACGGCGCTGGCCCACTGGCGTCCCGACGTGATCGAGGGCTGACGCCCTGGCCTGAAGGGCCTCGCGCGAGTAGCGTCGGCGGCCCGACAAGGTCAGGAGTATCGGTGAGTGGCACGCGCGTCTTGGTCGGCACCCGCAAGGGCGCCTTCATCCTCTCCTCCGACGAGGACCGCACGCAGTGGACGGTCGACGGCCCGCACTTCCCGGGCGCGGAGATCTACCACGTCAAGGGCTCGCCGCTCGATCCGCAGCGGCTCTACGCCTCGCAGAGCAGCGGGTGGTTCGGCCAGGTCGTCCACCGCTCCGACGACGGCGGCTCCACCTGGGACGTCGTCGACAACGACTTCACCTACGACGGCGTCCCCGGCGAGCACCAGTGGTACGACGGCAGCCTGCGTCCGTGGGAGTTCACCCGTGTCTGGCACCTCGAGCCGAGCATCCACGACCTCGACACGGTCTACGCCGGCGTCGAGGACGCCGCTCTGTTCAAGTCGACCGACGGCGCCCGCTCCTGGACCGAGCTGTCGGGCCTGCGTCGCCACGACACCGGGCCGCAGTGGCAGCCCGGCGCCGGCGGCATGTGCCTTCACACGATCCTGGAGCATCCGACCGACCCGCAGCGGCTCTTCGTGGCGATCTCGGCGGCGGGCGCCTTCCGCACCGATGACGGCGGTGAGACCTGGCTGCCGATCAACAAGGGGTTGCGCTCCGGAGAGATCCCCGACGAGGACTCCGAGGTCGGGCACTGCGTGCACCACCTCGACCTGCACCCCAGCAGCCCCGACGTGCTCTACATGCAGAAGCACTGGGACGTCATGCGCTCCACCGATGCCGGCGACAGCTGGCACGAGGTCAGCGGCAACCTCCCCAGCGACTTCGGTTTCGTCATCTCCGTGCACGCCCACGAGCCCGAGACCATCTACGTCGTGCCGATCGAGAGCGACGTGCTCCACGTGCCGCCGGAGGGCAAGCTGCGGGTCTACCGCAGTCGCACCGGCGGCGAGGAGTGGGAGGCGCTGACCGACGGCCTGCCGCAGGAGAACTGCTACGTCAACGTGCTGCGCGACGCGATGGCGGTCGACTCCCACGAGTCGTGCGGCCTGTACGTCGGCACCACCGGCGGGCAGGTCTACGCCTCGAACGACTCCGGCGACTCGTGGACCGCGATCGTGCGCGACCTGCCCGCCGTGCTGTCGGTGGAGGTGCAGACCCTCCCGTGAGCAGCACCGCTGCCCCCAGCGGCACCGTCGTCCGCGTCGTGCTCCCCGCACCGCTGCGCGCGATGGTGGGCCTCGACAAGGAGGTGCAGGTGGTCGTCGACGGTGCGGTCACCCAGCGCAGCGTGTTGGACGCCCTGGAGGGCGCGCACCCGGCGCTGCTGGGGACCATCCGCGATCGCACGACCAAGCGGCGGCGCGCCTTCATCAGGTTTTTCGCGTGCGAGGAGGACCTCTCCCACGACGACCCTGACACCGACCTGCCCCTCGCGGTCGTGCAGGGGCGCGAGCCGCTGATCGTGCTCGGTGCGATGGCCGGCGGCTAGCTCGCGCTCCTCGGCGATTGAGGCACCTACCGGTTCTTGCGCGTACTGCGGCGTTGACGCCAGGCGACGAGGGCGACGATGCCGCGGACAAGACCGTAGTCGCCGTCGCCCTGACCACGGCTCATCCAGCTCTGTCGGGCGACATGACCAGGAGCAGCTGCGTCCGGCGTCGGGTTCGCCTCGCCGGGGAGGCGCTTGGGCTGCTGAGGCACGTCGGTCCTTTGGTGGGGTAGAAAAATGGCCTGCCCACTTTCGAAGACCAAGCCAGCGGATCGCGGCATGGTCGGGCGGAGCCCTCCTGGCGGCAGATGAGTGCGTTTGCTGGCCAGCAACCAAGGGCACGCGTTGACACTTGTCCACCGCTCATTGAGCCTCTTTCCAGACAGTGCGGCCTATCGCTGATGCCTTGGCGCCCAGCGAAGGTGACGCACAACGCGTGTCGGCGGGTTAGGGTCAACGAACGTGGTGTCGGAGGCATCTGGATCATCGGATGAGCGGCGCAAGGACCCCATTGTCGGAAGGCCCCCCGACCCCCACCCGACCACCGACACTCCCGCCACTGTGGAAACGCCCTCACTATGACCGCACAGCCCGAGTTGCCCTCCTTGCCCGGTCCCTCCATCGCGGTTCTGGGCGCGACCGGTGCCGTGGGCGCCCGTGTTGCGGCCATTCTCGCCGCCATGGGCCGGGACGTCATCGCAGTCTCGCGCCACCCAGGACGATTGACTGCAACCCTCCCGACGAGGGCAACCAGCACTCGAGGCGAGTTCACCGACCCCGCCAGTATCGGTGACGTCCCACCCGGTATCGCAGTCAACTGCACTGGGATCGAAGACGTGGTTGCCGTTCAGAAATGGCGCGACGCCGGCTGGGCGATGGTCGACATCACCGCCTCGAGCCGCTACGCCCTTCAGCTTGCCAACGCCACACGCATCGGCCCACCCCTCATCGTTGGTGTTGGGTTGACCCCCGGCCTTACAAGCGTCCTGGCCCGACATCTCGTCGCCAGAGACCCCGGGACAAATGCCGTCGAGATCTCCTGCCTTGTTGGCCTCGGCGAAGACTACGGCGAAGCCTCACGAGACTGGACCTACCACCAACTCGGTCAAGACATCGACGACCCCACCGGAGCATTCCGCAACTTTTCCGACCCACGGACCATCGATTTCCCCGGGGGGTTCGGCCGCCGCCGCGCATGGCGGATCGACTTCGCCGATCGCGCACTTCTCGCCCAAGAGCTCAACGTTGCAGTCATCACTAGATACTGCTTCGACTCACGCCTCGCCGGGCGAGCGCTTGCGACAGCCAGCGCCGTCCCGAAACTGCCTGGAATGCTCCGCCGCATCACGCAACAGTCGCGTCAGGCTGTCGGCGACACCGCGTGGTGGGCTGGAGTCGTGGAGACCGACGGCGGCCGACGGGCAGTAGCAATCGGAAATGGCCAGTCGCAAGGCACGGCCGCCGTCGCCGCTATCGCTGCCGACCACCTCATCCGTAGTGAGAACACCGATGCCCGCTACCTCTGGGACCTCATAGACGCAAAGGAACTTGTGGCCAACCTCGGGCCTCTCGGCGTACTGGTCACCATCGAGCAATGAACGGTGATTGCGAAGGAGTAACCGCGCGATCCCGACGACGTATCAAGATCACCGGATCCCGATCGCTGAGGGCTCCAAGTGGAGAAGCAGTCCGCTCTGGACACGACGTGCGCCGACAGGCGGCAGACTGGGTCAGGTCCCGACGAGCGAATCGCGGCAGATCCGGACGTTTCCCTGCGTGACGGAAGGAAGGCTCGTGGCGGGTTTGTGAAGGTCAGAACACCTGAGCGTGAAGGGTGCCCGCGTAATCAATGGCTGCCTGCACTCGCGCTGCCTGGACGCCCCCGAGTTCGCGCACGGGAGTCCACCGGAAGGCACTGTGCTCGCCCGAGAGGACAATCGGCGCGTCGGCCGGTAGCCCACAGCGGAAAATGCCGACCTGCGACTCGAACTCGCGGTGGTAGTACCACCCGGTCAGTGGGCCTATCTCGACCTCGACACCAAGTTCCTCTCGACACTCTCGCCCCAGAGCGTCCACGATCGTTTCCCCCGGTTCGACTGCGCCCCCCGGCAGTCCCCAACGCTGATCGCCGTATGACTGGCGCAGCAGGAGCACGGACTGGCTTGCATCGTCCACCACTGCCGCGTGCACGCTGAACCGGAAGCGATCGTTGAATGCCACCCGCGCATGGTTCCAGACCAGGAGCGAGGGACACGGGGCGGGACATCCGCACATCGGCAGAGTCGGGCGCTCGCGCGGACACCGTCGATTGGTCACGAACGACCGAATTTGACCCGCTTCTTCTGCTGTTCGTGACCATTCGAGCCCTCCGGTCGGAGCGGACCGTCGGCGGCAGATCCGGACGCCGCTGCGTCACGGGATCCGTCACCCTTCAGTCGCACATGGGGCTCGCGCTCAGGCGGCGAGTCCGGCCACGATCAGCAGCAGCACCATCGCGAGAGCTACCAGCGCGAGCACGACGTGGTCGCGTTCGAGGCCCCGCACCTGATGGCCGAGGCGCTCGCCGAGCGCGGAGAGCTGGGCGGCCGCCGCAGGGACGGTCGGGACCGGCTGCTGCCCGGGCTGCCGCTGGGGTTGCTGCTGGGGCACGACGTTGGTCAGCACCGCCGTGGGGGCGGGCTGGTCGAGGCCCGGGGGAGGCCCTGGCGGCGGAGGCACGAGTGGCAGCTCGCGCAACCGGGAGGCGAGCCACGTCGCGCTGGGCCGGGCCGAGGGCTCGCGTGCGGTCAGGTCGGCGAGCAGCGCGCGCCAGTGCGGCGGGATGTCGTCGGGGATCACCGGCTGGCGCGAGAGCCGGGCGAGCGCAGCCTCGGCCGGGGGACCGGGGTACTCGCGACGACTGGTGAACATCTCGAGCAGGACCAGACCGAGGGAGTAGAGGTCGACGGCGGTCGTCAACGGCTCGCCCTGCACCTGCTCGGGAGCAAGATAGGCAGCCGTGCCGACCGCGTGCCCGGTCTGGGTGTGACGAGCAGCGTCGCCGATGAGGCGCGAGATCCCGAAGTCGGCCAGCTTGACGGTGCCCGAGGCGTCGAGGAGCACGTTGCCCGGCTTGACGTCGCGGTGCACGACGTCGCGCTGGTGGGCGTAGGCGATCGCGTCGGCGAGCTGGATCGCGACGCGAGTGATGTCGGCCAGATCGCTCGGACCGCCGGCGATCGTCTCGGAGAGGGTGTGCCCGTCGACGAGCTCCATCACCAAGAAGGGCTGCTCGAGCTGGGCCTCGCTGATCCCGGCGTCCAGGACGGTGACGAGCCCGTGGTGACCGAGGTTGGCCAGGGTGCGGGCCTCGCCGATGAAGCGGGCGCGGTCGGTGGCGCTGTCGGTGCCGCTGCGCAGCACCTTGACGGCGACCTGACGGTCGAGGAGCCGGTCCTCGGCGCGGTAGACGTCAGCCGCGCCGCCCCGCCCGAGGACGGCGCCCAGGACGTAGCGCTGGGCCAGGACGGTGGTCGGCCCGACGACGGCGTCGGCCTCTGGGGGCAGACCGGGGTCCGAGAGCTGCTGGTTCATGGTCGACTCGTGCCGGGTGCTCAGGCGCAGTTGTCGCACACGCCGGTGGCGGGAAGCTCCATGAAGCAGTCGGGGCACTGGGGCAGCACGCGCTCGGCGATGCGGGCCTTCTTGGCCCGGGCGCGGGCGCCGGCCAGACGGGGGGTCAGAGCGGCGAAGCCACCGTCCTCGGGCAGGCCCTTGGCGTCGAACTGGCGGTAGCAGGCCAGGCGTTGCGCGGCGGCGTGGTCGTCACCGTCGACCGGGGCAGTGCCGGTGTGCTTCTCTACGATGACGGCGTAGTTGTCACCGACGCTGCCCATGGCGTTGACGACGAGCGAGGAGAGCAGCGGCTCGGAGCGAGCAGTGCAGTCGGCGGCGACGACGTCGAGGACGTCGCTCACCCAGTGACGGATCTGCTGCTTGGTGCGGACGCCGGCGTCGTCCTGCACCTGCGCGCAGAGCTCCTTCTGCGTCACGACACCCTGGTAGACGCGAGCAGCGTCCTCGAGGATCGGGCGGGCGGCCTCGGCCCAAGCCGCGACGGCGGCGTCCTGACCGATGTCGGCGGCGTCCTGCCAGGCGGGAGCGGCGTCGGCGTCGTCGCCGTCGACCGTGGCCTCCAGGTCGAGATCGTCGTGGTCCGGGGCATCGATCTCGAGGTCAGGCATCCTTCGACAGTAGCCTCGCGGCGGCTGCTTCGCGAACTGGACGGATGCCCGGTGGAGGTGAGTCAGCGGCGAACGGCCTTGGCCGTGACCTCGAAGCGCTCTCGTTGGTCGCGAGGACGGCCCTCGCAGGCGTATCCGCTGCCGGCGTCGCACTGGTAGCGGGTCGAGACGTTGGCCAAGGTCACACTGGCCCAGCGGACCTTGCGGCTGTCGAAACCGATCGTCCGCTTGCCGTTGCCGGAGGCGCTGAGGTCGATCGTGCGTCGCTGCAGGGTGCCGTTCGCTCGGAGCACCAGCAGGGCCACCGCCGGCGACGCCGACTTCTTGGGGCCGTCGACCTTGATCCGGAGGCGCCACTTCTTCGACTTCAGCGAGCGCGCCTTGACCTTGAGCGTCTTGGCCGCGAGGTGGTTGACGCGCGTGCCGAACGTCGTACGACGCGAGGAGCTCGACACCGCCACGGTCTTCACCGGGTCGACCCCGGGGAAGGCGCCACCCTCGTCGTAGCTGCGGCCCGGCTGGGTGTTGGCGGCCGCGAACGCGGCGTACTGGCGCGGCAGGCCACCCTTGTTCTTCAAGATCTTTCGCAGCGCCTGGGTGGAGTAGTCGTCGGGAAGGCCGCCCCCGGTGCCGGTGCGCTCGATGGTGCGCCGCACGATCTTGTTGCCGAAGCGCTCCGAGAGGAACTCCCAGAACACCCAGTTGCCGTAGTGCGCGAGACCGTTGCCCTCGAAGAGGTCGAGGGGCTTGGTGGCGCGCGCTGCCTGGCCGAAGCGGAGGTAGTTGCGGTTGTCGTTGACGCTGTCGGCGAAACGCTCCTCGATCCAGGTGGCGGTCGACTCGAGGAGCCAGGGGTCCTCGGTGAAGTCGTAGGCGAACTGGATGGCGTGGAAGAACTCGTGAGCCGCCGTGACGCGCAGCGTCTTCAGCGGCGCCCGGCCGAACTGGCTCTTGGCGAAGTCGTTGTCGAGCACGCAGAAGCCCGAGGCCTGCTTGGCCTGGCCCTGGACCCGGTTCTCGGGGGCGCAGTAGCCGTAGAGGCCGCGGCTGCCCAGCTCGGTGAGGTAGACGTCGAACTTGGCGTTGCCGCCGCGGCTGCCGTCGGTGGCCGGCTTGCGGTAGCCCAGGCCGCCAACGTGGTGGCGCCAGACCTTCTCGACGATGTCGAGGGTCTTCTCGGCCCAGGCGTCGTTGGGTGGGGCGTCGGCGCCCGATCGAACCCAGTGGACGCAGACGCGAGCGGCGCAGAGCCGTGCTTCCGGTGCGGTGTAGCCGTCGCCGTAGGGGTCGCTCACGCCGTCGGTCGGGCGAGCGAGGAGCCGGTCGGCCTCGACCGCGTCGTCGTCGTCGAGGGTGCTGCGCGCCAGGAACAGGTCGCGCAGGGCCAGCGTGGCCTCGACCCGCTCGTCGGCCTCGTCGGCCTCGTCGTGGGAGTGGTCCTCCGCCTGCGCGGGTTCCGGCGCAGGTGCGACGTCGCTGCCGCGCAGGGCGTCGGCCGCACGCTCGAGCACCTCGTCCGGCTCGACGAGCGTCGCGGTGCTCGGCGAGGGGGTCGTCGTGTCGGCCACCGCACCCGGACCAGGCAGCCCCAGGACGAGGGCGGCTCCGAGAGTCGCCGCGAGCACCGTCGTGACGGCGGAGGGGAAGAGCGGGGTGACGCGCATAGAGGTCAGCTCCGGGATCGGGGAAGGTCCGGTCGTGCGGTGGAACGGGTGCGGCTGGTCAGCTGCCGGTCGAGATCTTCTCGACGATCGCGGTGGTCGAGATCGCCGGCGTGCGGGGCAGGTAGACGACGTCGCAGATGTCCTCGAACTCGTCGAACTTCCCTGCCCAATCATCGCCCATCACGAGGGTACGGGCCCCGTGTTCGAGGATGTAGTCACGCTTGAGCTCCAGGCTCTCCTCGAGGAACACTCCGTCGACGACGCGCAGCGCGCCCACGATCGCCATCCGCTCGTCCTCGCTGAACACCGGCTCGCGGCCCTTCTTGCTGACGTTCAGCGCGTCGGCCGACACCCCGACGACCAGACGGTCGCCGAGCGCGGCGGCGCGTTCGATGACACGCAGGTGGCCGACGTGGAAGACGTCGAAGGTGCCGAAGGTGATGACGGTGGTGCTCGCAGACATGAGGGTGAGTCTCCCACGCGTCCTGCCCAGGGAGGCGCAAGGATGGGGCGCGTGAGCCATGTGATGTCAGCCCCAGCGCCGACCCCTGACGACGTACGGCGCCGTGGTCTGCGCAGGATGAGAGCCCTCGCGCTCTCGTTGCTGGTGCTCGCTGCGGTGGTCTACCTCCTGACCCTCGACCAGGACGGCGTGCTCGGCTACGTCAACGCCGGCGCGGAGGCGTCGATGGTCGGTGCGATCGCCGACTGGTTCGCCGTCACGGCGCTGTTCCGCCATCCGCTGGGGCTGCCGATCCCGCACACCGCCCTGATCCCGCGTCGCAAGGACGAGCTGGGCAAGGGGCTCCAGGACTTCGTGGGGGAGAACTTCCTCTCCGAGGAGATCGTGCGCGAGCGGATCACCTCCGCCGGGGTCTCGGCCCGGGTGGGCGCGTGGCTGGGCGTCGACGAGAACGCGCGCCGGGTGGTCGTCGAGGTCGCCGAGGTGTCCGCGGTCGGTCTGAGCAAGGTCCGCGACGAGCACGTCGAGGCGTTGGTGCACGAGGCGCTCGTGCCCCGCTTCCGTGAGGAACCGATCTCGCCGCTGCTGGGCGGGCTGCTGGGCGAGGCCCTCCAGGACGACCTCCACCACGGGTTGGTCGACCTCGCGCTCGCCGAGCTGGGGGACTGGCTGCGCGAGAACCCCGACACGGTGCGCGAGGTCATCGGGGAGCGGGCGCCGTGGTGGACGCCGGAGCGGCTCAACGATCGCGTGACCCTGCGGGTGCACACCGAGATCGTGCGCTGGGTCGATGAGATCTCCCGTCAGCCGAACCACCGGGCGCGTGCCGCGCTCGACTCGCTGCTGCGCCAGCTCGCCGAGGACCTGCTGCACGAGCCCGACGTGCAGCGCCGGGCCGAGGCGCTCAAGGAGCGGCTGCTGGAGCACCCGGCGGTGCTCTCGTCGGCGATCTCGCTGTGGAACGCGCTGCGACGCGTGCTCACGTCCTCGCTCGACGACCCCGACGGCGCCGTACGACGTCGGCTGCTGCTGGAGGTGCAGAACTTCGCCGCACGGCTCGGTGCGGACGCCGAGCTGTGCGCGCGCCTCGACGCCCGCGCTGCCGACGCGGTGGTCTTCGCGGTGGAGCGCTACGGCTCCGAGCTCACCGCGGTCATCACCCACACGATCGAGCGCTGGGACGGCCGCGAGGCGTCGGACCGGATCGAGCTGCACGTGGGTCGCGACCTGCAGTTCATCCGGATCAACGGCACCCTCGTGGGCGGACTGGTCGGGGTGCTGATCCACACGGTCGCCGTGCTGATGAGCTGAACCGCCCCCGGAGGTGATTGACTTCGCCCCATGTCTGCAGATCCCGTCAACGTCGCGATCAGCGACTCCTCGATCAAGCTCGGTCAGTTCCTCAAGCTCGCGAACCTCGTCGAGTCGGGCTCGGACGCGAAGGCGCTCCTGTCCGCCGGCATGGTGCGGGTCAACGGTCAACCCGAGACCCGCCGCGGGCGTCAGCTCGTCAACGGTGAGGTCGTCTCGGTCGCGGCCCAGTCGGCGCGCGTCTCCGACGGCTCGACGCCCGACGACTTCCCCTGGTGAGCGCGCGGCAGTTTCTCCGCTGAAGCGAAGAAACTCCCGCTTCTGTCACGGAACTTCATGACAGAAGCGGGAGTTTCACCACTTAAGTGGTGAATCTGCCCTCACGGCGCGAGGCGTCAGCTGA
>NZ_JAXMNS010000023.1:0-15411 GCF_034670285.1 Nocardioides sp.
GGCCTGCCGTCGCTGCTCGAGCGGGTCTCCTGGGACCGCCCCCGCCGTCCGCGCTCGCGTGGCGACTACGTGGCCTGGACGGTCACCGAGGCCGCAGTCCTGGGCCTCACCGGCCGCGGCGCGGCGGCGTCGTACACCCGCGCGCTGCTCGCCGACGGCGAGGCCACCGGTCTCGACGACCTGATGCCACCGCCCGTCGACCACGTCCTGATCCAGGCCGACCTCACCGCGGTCGCGCCCGGTCCGCTGGAGTCGTCGCTGGCCCGCTCGCTGCAGCTCGTCGCCGACGTCGAGTCGCGCGGCGGCGCCACGACCTACCGCTTCACCGCCACCTCCGTACGCCGTGCGCTCGACGTCGGGTGGACCGCCGTCGAGCTGCACGACTTCCTCGCCCGGGTCTCGCGCACCCCGGTGCCGCAACCGCTGACCTACCTCGTCGACGACACCGTGCGCACCTTCGGCTCGATCCGGGTCGGCCACGCCGAGGCGTTCCTGCGCGCCGACGACGAGTCGGCGCTCACCGAGCTGCTGCACCACCCGAAGGCGGGGGCTCTGGGTCTGCGTCGGATCGCCCCCACCGTGCTCATCAGCACGACCCCCATCGACATCCTGCTGCCGCGTCTGCGCGACCTCGGCGCCTCGCCGGTGATGGAGTCGGCCGACGGCACCGTGCAGGTCTCGCGCCCCGACGTGCTGCGGGCCCGTCCGCCCCGCGAACGACGACCCTCCGTGCGGTCGGTGCGGGAGTCGGCCCGAGTGGCCTCGGTGGTCACCGCGATCCGGGCCGGCGACCGGGCCGTCTCCTCGCGTCCCACGGCAGCACCGTCCGCACCGCTGACCCCCTCCGGCGCCCTGGCGGCCCTGCGGGAGGCGATCGAGGCCGAGCAGACCGTGCTGGTGGGCTACGTCGACAACCAGGGCGTCTCCTCCGAGCGGGTCATCGACCCCCTCACGATCGAGGGCGGCTCGCTCACCGCGCACGACCACCGCGCCGACGACGTGCGAGCCTTCGCGGTGCACCGCATCACCACCGTGCGCCCGCTCGCCCCGGATAGTCCCTGACCTTTCGCACGCTCGCGCGGCGTGTGACTGTGCCAAAGGTCAGGGACTACCGCGCGTCCGTAGACTCGACAGGTGAATGACGGCCCCCTCATCGTCCAGTCGGACAAGACCCTCCTGCTCGAGATCGACCACGAGCGTGCGCAGGACTGCCGCAAGGCGATCGCGCCGTTCGCCGAGCTGGAGCGTTCCCCCGAGCACGTCCACACCTACCGCCTGACCCCCCTCGGCCTCTGGAACGCCCGCGCCGCCGGCCACGACGCCGAGATGGTCGTCGACACTCTCCTGACCTACAGCCGGTACGCCGTCCCGCACTCGCTGCTCGTCGACGTCGCCGAGACGATGGCCCGCTACGGCCGTCTGCGCCTGGAGAAGCACCCGGTGCACGGCCTGGTGATGGCCAGCAACGACCGCCCGGTGCTCGAGGAGGTGCTGCGCGCCAAGAAGGTGCAGGGCATGCTCGGCGCCCGCCTCGATGACGACACCGTCGCCGTCCACGCCTCCGAGCGGGGCAACCTCAAGCAGGCCCTGCTCAAGCTCGGCTGGCCGGCCGAGGACTTCGCCGGCTACGTCGACGGCGAGGCCCACCCGATCGACCTCGACGAGTCCGACTGGACGCTGCGCGACTATCAGCGCGACGCCGCCGACTCCTTCTGGCACGGCGGCTCGGGCGTCGTCGTCCTGCCCTGTGGCGCCGGCAAGACGATGGTGGGCGCGGCCGCGATGGCGCAGGCGAAGGCGACGACGCTGATCCTCGTCACCAACACCGTCAGCGCCCGGCAGTGGAAGGACGAGCTGCTCAAGCGCACCTCGCTGACCGAGGAGGAGATCGGCGAGTACTCCGGCACCGTCAAGGAGATCAGGCCGGTCACGATCGCGACCTACCAGGTGATGACGACGCGTCGCAAGGGCGTCTACAGCCACCTCGAGCTGCTCGATGCCCGCGACTGGGGCCTCATCGTCTACGACGAGGTGCACCTCCTGCCGGCGCCGATCTTCCGGATGACCGCCCACCTCCAGGCGCGACGTCGCATCGGACTGACGGCGACGCTCGTGCGGGAGGACGGCCGCGAGGGCGACGTGTTCTCGCTCATCGGCCCCAAGCGGTACGACGCCCCGTGGAAGGACATCGAGGCCCAGGGCTGGATCGCCCCGGCCGACTGCGTCGAGGTGCGGGTGAGCCTGCCGACCGACGAACGCATCGTCTACGCGACCTCCGAGCCGGAGGAGCGCTACCGCCTCGCCTCGTGCACGCACCAGAAGATCCAGGTCGTGCGTGACCTCGTGGCCCAGCACCAGGGCCAGCCCACGCTGGTCATCGGGCAGTACATCGACCAGCTCGACGAGCTGGCCGACAAGCTCGGTGCGCCGGTCATCAAGGGCGAGACCCCCATCAAGGAGCGCCAGCGGCTCTTCGAGGCGTTCCGCACCGGCCAGATCGAGATGCTGGTCGTCTCCCAGGTCGCCCACTTCTCCATCGACCTGCCCTCGGCCGAGGTCGCCATCCAGGTCTCGGGCTCCTTCGGCTCGCGCCAGGAGGAAGCCCAACGCCTCGGCCGCCTCCTGCGGCCGAAGTCCGACGGCAAGTCGGCGCACTTCTACACCGTCGTCTCGCGCGACACCGTCGATGCCGACTTCGCGCAGAACCGGCAGCGGTTCCTGGCCGAGCAGGGCTACGCCTACCGGATCGTGGACGCCGAGGATCTCACCGGGTGACCTGGGCCTGACCGCTCGACGATTGCCCCAGGCCTCACGCGAGACGTACGCTCGACGAGCGTCTGTGCTCCCAGGCGCATCTCCCCTTCCTCATCGAGGCCCCCCGTGAAGAACATCGCACTCCTGGCGACCGCCGCGCTCCTCCTCTCCGGCCTTGCCCCCGCTCCGGCGGCGGCCCAGGCCCAGGCCGTCTCGCGCGTCCGCGTCGACGGCGACAACTTCAACACCGGGCTCCAGCTGCGCTCGGGCAGCTGCGAGGAGCCGTGGGCGGCCAGCACCGCCGGCTTCGACTTCGGGGTCGTGGTCGATCCCGCGGCACCGCTCGGCTCCGGTGCCATCCAGTGGACCCCCACCACCGAGGACTCCTCTCGTGGCCCGCTGGCGCGTGTCGAGGACGCCCGCACGCTGTACGCCCTCTCGGTCCAGGTGCGCGGGGAGGTCGACGGCCACGACGGCCGCGTCCTCGCGCGCTACCGGCCCGACGGCGAGAACGGCGTGTGGTGGGGGAAGGCCGATCTCGACGTCCCCAAGGGTGACGGATGGCGTCAGGTCGACGCCGCCGCCGCCGAGCTCGACTGGGCCTACTACGCCGACGGCTTCCACGACAACGACGGTGACGTCGACGGCCAGACCGTGCAGGAGTTCCTCAGCGAGCGCGGTGCCGGAACGACGCACCTCGGTTTCGGCTTCGGTTGCGGCGGGGAGCCGGTCCTGATGGATGCATTGCGGGTCGCGACTGACGTCGAGGACCACACCTACGACTTCGAGGGCTACGCGACGCGGTCGAAGATCTCGTTCCCCAAGAGCCAGCGCGACACCACGTCGGTCACCTTCGGTCAGTCCGTGCGGATGAAGGTCGCAGCCCGCACGTCGGTCGGCAACCGAGCCCTGTCGGGCAGGATCCTCCTCAAGCGCAAGCCGGATGCCCGCAAGCGCTTCGCTTCCCTCAGGTCCGTCGACCTGGGGAAGGACGGCAAGGCCCGTCTGCGCCACGAGCCCACTCGCACGACGAAGTACCGCAGCACCTGGGCCGCGCGCGGCGTCTACAGCGCGTCGACCTCGCGCACCGTCACGGTCGTGGTGCGCCGCGCGGTGAGCGCGAAGGTCAGTGACACCTCGCCCCGTCAGGGTCAGAGCATCGTCTTCAAGGGCAAGCAGCGTCCGTCGAACAGGACGAAGATCAAGCTGCAGAGGCGTCAGGGATCGAAGTGGGTCACCGTGCAGCGCACGAAGTCCTCGAAGAAGGGCACCTACCGCGTGGCCACCAAGGCATCACGCGTGGGCACCAGCACGTGGCGCGTCGTTGCGATCGGCGGCAAGGGCCTGTCCAACGGGACCTCGAAGCGGTTCACGATCCGCACCACTGCCAAGCCGACGCCTGCGCCTGCCCCCGCGCCGAGCCCAGGCGGTTCGTCAGGCGGCTCGTCGGGCGGTTCCTCCGGAGGCTCGTCCGGTGGCAGCTCGGGAGGCTCCAGCGGCGGATCCGGGGGTGGCGGTGGCGAGACCCCGCCACCCCCGCCCTCCGGGCCGCTGCGCACGCAGCCGTCCTGACGTAGGGCCGGCGCTCAGGGCGAACGCTCAGGGGCCGGACAGCGTCGCGGTGGTGCTGACGTCGCCGACGCGCATCGTCAGCTTCGAGGTGGTGCCGATGCGGACGTACTGCCGGATCCGGCCCCGCCCCTGGTCGTCGATGCGGACGGTGCGGCACTCGAACGTCGATCCCGGCACGGGCGCGGCGCAGTAGCTGCGGCCGAAGTCGGGGACCACCTCGACCAACGGATTGGTGCCCGGGGCGAAGCCGGCCAGCCGAACGCCGTACCAACGGCAGTCGTAGACGAATCCGCGCGAGACGGCCGCGCACGGCTTGTCGGAGGCGACGATGCGCAGGGTCGGCTCGAGGGAGGTGTCGCAGAACTTGTTGACCGGGCTCTGGGTCACCGCCCCCTCGTCGGTCTCGACGACGCTGCGGAACCGGAGACAGGTCGTGCGACCGCCGGCCCCGGTGTAGCGGACCAGGTCCTGCTCCGCCGTCGTCCAGGCCCCTCCGCGGAGGTACTCGACCCGCACCGCGACACCGGGCACCTGCACCGGCGGCTCGTAGGAGAAGCGGACGGCTCGGTAGGCAGGAGTCGTGCGCACGCGCGGCGCCACCGCCAGGGCGAGCAGCTCGGCGGTCGGATCGGTGGGATCGGTCGGATCGGTAGGAGCGGGCGCGGTGGTCGGGGCGGGCGTCGGTGTCGGCGCGGGCTGCTGCGTCGCGACCGGCGTGCTCGCCGGCACCGAGACCGCTCCCGCCACCAGGACCCGCTCGGCGCTGTTCGCGCGCGCGTCGGGGTCGGCCGCGAGCGTGGCCACGAGACCGGACACGGCGAGGCCGATGCCCAGCGCGGTCGGCCAGGTGCGCCACCTCGAGGCACGGCGCTTGAGCCGGTCCGCCAGCGGCTCGGGCGGGGCGGGCTGCTCGGGCCGCCCGTGGACGGGCTGGACCGCGGTGCGGACAGCTTCGGTCGCAGCATGGCGCGAGCCGGACGCGTCGGGGCTCGCACCGCCCGGCTCGACGCTCGAGCCCTCGAAGAGTCGGGCCCTGGCGGCAGAGACCGAGGGCGGCAGCGGGTGCAGCCCGCTCATGGCCGGCGCACCTGCGACGGCCGAGTGGATCTTGCGCAGCTCGTAGCGGAAGGCCTCGGCGCTCGGCAACCGGTCGTCGGGGTCCTTTGCGAGGACCTTGCGCAGCAGCGCATCGATCTGGTCGTCGACGGGGTCACCCGTGTCGAGCTGCGGGACCGGCGCCTGCACGTGCTGCATCATCACGTCGAGGTCGGTGCCGAGGTAGGGCGCCTCACCGGTCAGCGTCGCCCAGAGCACGCACCCGACGGCGTAGACGTCACCACGCTCGTCGTCACCGCCGGTGCCCTGCAGTCGCTCGGGCGGCATGTAGGCGGGACTGCCCACGACCGCCCCGGCCTCGGTGGCCGCACGCTGCACGGGATCGCCGATGAACGCGGCGATGCCGAAGTCGCACAGGAACGCGATCAGGCCGTCGGCGCGCGACCACAGCAGCACGTTGCTCGGCTTGACGTCGCGGTGCACGATCCCGGCGCGGTGGGCGTCCTCGAGCGCCTCGCAGACCTGAGCGGTGACCGAGAGCGCTGCGCGCCAGGGCAACGGGCCCTCCCGCATGAGCCAGGTGTGCAGGTCGCCGTCCGGCATCAGGTCGGTGACGAGGAAGGCGTTGCCGTCGAGCTCGCCGTGCTCGTGGACCGTCACGGTGTGGCGCGAGCGCGTGCGCGCCTGCATCTGTGCCTCGCGCGCGAAGCGGTCGGCGTAGTGGTGGTCGCCCTCGGCGGCCCGCACGATCTTCACCGCGACCGGGCGGTCCAGCGACTCGTCGTGCGCCTCGTAGACGACCCCGACACCCCCGCGGCCGATCTGTCGCTCGATGCGATAGCGCGACGCGTAGAGCGATCCCGGGCTCGGGAGTCCGCTCATCGTCTCAGGTCGCTTCGCTGGGGGCATTCACTGGTCCGTCCGGGGGAGTGCGCCCCATGATAGGGCCACCGCTGCGCGAAGATAGCCCCGTGTCGGATCCCGCGGGCAAAACCGCACGTCGTCAGCTGGTGCTGATCGCCGTCGTGCAGGTGCTCGCGATGTCGAGCTGGTTCTCGGCCTCGGCCGTGGTGCCGAGCCTGCGCGCCGACTGGGGCATCACCACCGGCGAGGGGACGCTGCTGACCGTCGCCGTCCAGCTCGGCTTCGTGACCGGCGCTGTCCTCAGCGCCGTCCTCAGCCTCGCGGACCGCTGGTCGGCCACTCGGCTGGCGGCCGGTTCCGCCCTCGTCGCTGCCCTGGCGACGGCGACCATCGCGCTCGCGGTCGACTCCCTGGCCCCGGCCCTCCCCCTGCGCTTCCTCACCGGAGTCGCACTCGCCGGCGTGTACCCGACCGGGATCAAGCTGATGGCGTCGTGGTTCGAGCGCGGCCGGGGACTGGCGATCGGCGTGCTGGTCGGCGCGCTCACCCTGGGCAGTGCCCTGCCTCAGCTGCTCAATGGGCTCGCGGGAGCCTTCGGCGACCTCCCCTGGCGCTCGGTGCTGCTCACGTCGTCACTGTTGTGCCTGCTCGCTGCCGGGATCGTGCTGCGACTCGTGCGCCTCGGTCCGCTCGCGGCGCCCGCGCCGCCGTTCGACCCGCGCTACCTGCTGCGGCTCTTCCGCGACCGGGGGCCGCTGCTCGCCAACCTGGGCTACTTCGGCCACATGTGGGAGCTCTACGCGATGTGGACGTGGCTGCCGGCCTACCTGACCGCCAGCTTCGCCGTCTCCGGCACCTGGTCGGACTCCCGTACGGCGATCGGGCTCGTCGCGTTCGGGGTGATCGGGCTCGCCGGTGCCGCTGGAGCCCTCGGGGGCGGGTGGCTCGGCGACCGGGTCGGGCGCGCTCGCGTGGCCGGCGGCGCGATGGCGATCAGTGCGTCGTGCTGCCTGCTCGCCGCCGCGGCGTACGGCGCCTCACCCTGGCTGCTGCTCCCGATCCTGGTGCTCTGGGGCATGTCGATCATCGCCGACTCGGGCCTCTTCTCCACGCTGATGACCGAGGTCGCCGACCGCCGCTACGTCGGTACGGCCCTGACCATGCAGACCGCGATCGGCTTCCTGCTCACCGTGGTCACGATCAACGGCGTGCCCTACGTCGTCGACTGGGTCGGTTGGCGGGTGGCCGTGGCCCTCCTGGCGATCGGGCCGGTGGCCGGGGCGGTGGCCATGGCGCGACTGCACCGACTGCTGGCCCCGGTTCCGGTCCCTCCTGGTCCGTTCAACGGCGACGCTGCGCGTCACGCACCGTGATCGTCCTCTCGACGACTCGGCCGTAGGCGCGCACCTGCAGGGTGAGCCGCTCGCGGCCTTCGCGGACGCCGTCGTCCCGGGTGGGGAACGTGGCGCGGTGCGTCGTGGTGCCGGTGTGAATCGTGCGCAAGATCCTCGCCCCGACCTCGTGCAGCGGCCGATTCGAAGGCCGCACGCCGTAGGCGTGCTTGTACAACCACTTGGGAGGCGCGTCGCGAGCTGTCAGGTCGGTGCCGGGCCCGCGCACGACATGGACCGAGAAGTCGTAGGCATAGGGAAGCGTGCGAGGGATCCTGATCCGCAGTCGGACCGGCTTCCCCTCGACGACCTTGGGCCTGACCGTCCTCACGCGGAACGCGGGGGCGACGTCGTCCTGGAGGATCTTGACGAGTCCGATGTAGTCGTCGACGGCGACGTTCTCCAGGGCCCAGGCCCGGACATCGATCTGACGTGCGACCGGCTCCGCCCCGAGCAGGAGGTCGCCCGGGGGCACGTCGACGATGATGGAGCCGGACGTCGATCCCACCGGGAGGTCGACCACGAAGCGCCGCTGGAAGAAGTAGCCGCTGCTCGCATGCACAGCGATCCGGGCGGGTTCGGTGATCTCGCCGTTGAGGATCAACGGCACCTGGGCGGTGCCCCCCTCCGGGCCATCACCTTCGAGGACCTCGACGGTGCCCAGCCCGACGCGCGGGAGCCGCAGGTCCGGCACCGGAGCGAGGGCGTCGGGAACGGTGGAGACCTCCGCCACCCACAAGCCTCCCTGCCCGCTCTCAACGACGAGCTCGACCGAGACGACGTCGGCGAGGTCGATCTCGCTGCCGGCGCCCTCGTCGGCAGCATGGACGATCAGCGCCTGGGCCCACAACGCTCCGGCTCGGTCGGACACCGGCAGCGGCTCCAGGGTGTGCCCGGCACGGGTGAGGTTCACCGGACGCACGAGGGCGGTGGCGCCGGTGCCGTCCCCGAGCCGCACCAGGAGGTCGACCGGCCCACGCTGCCAGTCGACGATGGTGCGCAGCTGCAGGCGCTCGGACCGGAGGTCGAGCGGCTCGTCGAGCTGCAGGCCACCCGCCGCGCCGGCGGTGGCCCACTGCATCGCGAGGAACGGCCGGCTCCCCTCGGGAGCGGAGCCCCAGTGCGGAGCGTTGATGAAGGAGCCACGACTCGATGCCCCGCAGATCTCGTGTTGTGCGTCTGGGATGGTCGCGCCACCGACACACAGGTCGATCTCGGCACCCCCGGAGGGCGTCGTCGGCGAGGCCTCGATCCCCGGCCTGCGCAGGACGCGGCCCCCACCGAGGGCGTGCGAGCGCACGTCGGCGTCCCCGACCGAGTCGACGGTGACCGGCGAGCCGTCGAAGAGCGGGAGGTAGGAGTCGTCGCCGGTGAACAACGCCACCGCACCGGCGACGTACGCCGTTGCGACCTCGCGCTGCTGCGCCGCCCGGAGCCGGGCCGGGGTGCGCTTGCCGCAGAGCTCGTCGGCCGGCCCCCACCAGTCGTCTGACGCGTACCCGACGGCCAGCCCCGGGGTCAGCAGGGTGTCGTAGAAGTTGACGTTGGCGCCCATGACCATGACGGCGCCCTTCAGGGACGGGTCGTCGTCGACCACGTCCCGGCCGCGGTCGATCACGCCCTGGTTACCGGCTTGGTAGGAGGTGTCGCCGCAGTAGGACTGAAGCACGACCGTCGGGACGTAGGACGCGGTCTGGCCGCCGCGGCTCGACGGCGCGATCAGCACCTGGCCGACGATGCGGTACGCGTCGGCCGCAGAGCGACGCATCGACGTGCGGTTGACGCCTTCACCGCCCTCGGCGTGCCCGACGAGCACCACCTGGTCGAGGTCGACCTGGTGCTCGGGCGCGAGGTCGACCCAGCGGTCGAGCACGAGCCGGAGCAGCTGAGCCCGAGCATCCGACCCGTCCCACTCCTGCGCGACGATGCCGTTGGCTCGCACCGAGACCGTGACGTAGCCCTGGGAGGCCAGCACCTGCTGCAGGTACTCGAAGCCGAGGTGGTGGGGCACGTCGACGGACGGCTCGGCGCACGGCCAGGTGTAGGAGGGGGTGCCGCCGCTCGGGTTGTGACAGACCTGACCGCCGTCGCCGTGCATGAAGACGACCAGCGGCCGGTCCGTGACGGGTGCGTCGGGCGCGGGCTCGACGACGTGGCCGACCTGCTCGACCGGCAGCTCGAGACCGACGAGCTGGACCGGCTCGAGCTCGTAGTCGCTGGTGACGACGTCGTACGGTCCGGGGAGACCGGGGTCGGGGGCATCGAGGAGGGCCGTGACCGGCACTGAGGCCATCGACGGCGCGGCGGGCGCCGAGAGCGCCGCCGGCACCGGAGCCCCGGCAAGGGTCACCGCCAGGAGCGCAGGAACGACGAGGAACGGGGAGTGGTGCGCCCGCGGGCGCCCGAGAATACGCACCATCCGACCCTAGGGGGGGATCGTGCAGCAGGTGCCAGACATTCCTGAGCTCGATCGCTCTGGTCAGCGCGGATCGACGACTCGGACGGTCCTCACGATCCGGCGCCCGTCGTGGCGGAACCGGATGGTGAGCGACTCGACGCCCTCGGTCTTGTCGTCGCGGAGGGTCGGCACGACGAGCCTGGCCTCGAGCCGACCGGAGCGAACCCGCGTGAACGTGCCGGCGTAGAGCCGGTGCAGCGGGCGCCGTGGTTTCTCGGCGCTGGCGCTCTGCTCCAGCCACTCGAGCGGAACGTCGGTGCCGCGCAGGTCCTCACCCGGCCCCGCGACGATGCGCCCGTAGACCGGCAGGTCGTAGGACGCCGGCGAGGAGATCGTCGCGCGCAGCACGATGCGACGCCCCTCGACCACGCGTCGCTTCACCGGGCGCACCTTCAGCACCGGGGGCGGGTCGTCGTCGTCCACCACCAGGCGACCCTGGTAGTCGTCGGTGATGATGCCGGCGAGCGCCCAGGCAGCGATCTCGGTGCGGCTCTGGTAGTCGGCGAGGGTGTTGGCGGTGTAGGCGACCGGGATCGACCCGCGGCGCTGGCCCGGTGCGAGGTCGACCGCGAACCGCTCGCGAGCGCCGCGCGCCTGGCCCGTGGTCTGGACGACGAAGCGCGCCGGGGCCGTCAGGTCGCCCACCACCCGGAACGGCACCTGCGCGACGCGGCCGGACGGACGATCACCCTCGGGCAGCCTCAGGTCGCCGATCCGTAGCCGTGGCAGGCGCTGGGCGGGGGCCGGTGCGAGCGCTGCGGGCGCCGCGGACACGTCGGCCACCCACACCCGGCCGCGGTCGCTGAGACCGACGAGGTCGACGGCCACGACGGAGCGGAGATCGATCGAGTCACCAGCAGTGGCGGGATCGATGATCAGCGGCTGCGCCCAGAGCTTGGTGAGGTACTCACCCGTCAGCAGGGGCGCGAGGGTGTGGCCGTCGTCCGTGGAGCTCGAGGGTGTCACGGTGGTGGTGCGTCCCTGGTCGTCGGTCAGCCGTACGGCGAGGTCGACGGCGCCGCGGCGCGGGTCGACGATCGTGCGCAGCTCGAGACGGTCGGTGCGCAGGTCGAGCGGCTCGTCGAGCAGCAGTCCCCCGGTCGCGCCGGCGGTCGTCCAGCCCAGCTCGAGGAACTGCCGGGTCGGCACGGGCGAGCCCGGGTAGCCCCAGTGCGGAGTGATGCTGTCCTTGGCGTTGCGCCCGCAGATCCCGAAGGAACCGCCGCTGTAGGACGCCACCCCCCGGCAGAGCCTGCTGTCCGCGCCCTCGGCCAGGGTCGGGGTAGCCTCGATGCCCGGCCGCCGTACGGTGCGCCCACCACCGAGGGCGTGGCTACGAACGTCGGCGTCGCCGATCGAGGCGACGCTCGCCGCGGAGCCGTCGTACAACGGCAGAGCGGAGTCGTCGCCGGTGAAGAGCGCCACCGCGCCGGCGACGTACGCCGTGCCGACCGCGCGCTGCTCGGCTGCCGAGAGCCGGTCGGGGTGACGGCGACCGCAGGGCTCGTCGCGGTCGCCGTACCAGTCGTCGGCGGCCGGGGCGATCGCCGTGGCCGGCGTCCACTCGGTGTTGAAGAAGTTGTGGTTGGCCCCCATCACCAGCACCGACGACTTCAGCGAGGTGTCGTCGTCGACCAGGTCGCGCCCGGTGTCGGTGAACTGCTGACCCTGGATGTCGGACACGTCGCCGTCGCAGTAGGGCAGCACCGTGACGGTCGAGACGTAGGGCGCCGACTGGGAGGCGAAGTCGGTCGGAGCGAGCAGCACCTGTCCGACGATCCGGTAGGGACGACCGGTGGCGAGCTGGATCGCGGCGCGGTTGACCCCCTCGCCGCCGCGGCTGTGACCCACGAGCACGACCTGGTCGAGGTCGACCTGGTGCTCGGCGGCGAGCCCGACCCAGTGGTCGAGGTGTCGGCGAACCATCGCCGCCCGAGCTCCGGCCCCACCGTCGGTGAGGCGGAAGTCCTGGGCGTTGATGCCGTTGACCCGCACCGAGACCGTGACGTAGCCCTGCGAGGCCAGCACCTGCTGGAGGTAGTCGTAGCCGAGGTGGCTCGGGATCTCGGAGTTCGGCGCCACGCAGGGCCAGCCCTCGGGGTAGTCGTCCTTGCCGCTGGGGTCGTAGCAGACGCTGTGCCGACCGTGCATGAGCAGCACCAGTGGACGCTCCCCCGCCGTGGGGTCGGCGACCGGCTCCACGACGTGGCCCATCATCTCGATCGGCTCCGCCATCCCGGTGACCTTGACGGGGTCGAGCGTGTAGTCGCTCGTGCGCGTCGCGAGCGGTCCCGGGACGCCGGGGTCGCCGGCCAGCAGCGACGTGCGAGGGGCGTCCTGGCGCTCGGCCGGCGCCCGGGAGGAGGACCCGGTGGTGCCCGTGCCGTCGGTGCCGGGCTCGTCGAGACGGTCGCCGGAGAGGACGACATCCAGGTCGGCCGGGTCGGGTACGACGTCGCTGGTCACCACGGCGCGCACCGTGCGTCCGTCGTCGTCCACCGTCGGTGGGCCGAAGGTGAGTGCAGTGCCGGTGCCGCTCGTGATCGTCGGGCGGTCGGAGGTCAGCGGGAAGGCACGCGGCGACGTCCAGGCGACGTCGTACCGGCCGTCGCCGAGGTCGGTGACCTGCCACCGACCCCCGACGCCACCCCGGTCAGCACCGGCACCACCGGCACCACCGGCACCGCCGGCCCCGCTGGGGGCCTGCCCCGCCGATCCGGAGGGCGAGGGCGCGGCGAGGGCCGGCGGCGGCCCGGGAAGCAGCGCGGCCGCCAGCGCAGCCGCGACGAAGGTCGAACGGACGAGGGACGGCCGGCTCGGCCCGAGCCGGCGAGAGGTCTGCACGTCTCCTAGACGCGCCGGCGGCCGGTTCGGTTGTCGTCGGCACGAAATCGGGCCGATCGGTCTAGACGTCGGACGGGCCACGTCTCACCCGAGGGGCCGGGCACGGCGTACCGGGCCACGGCTCTCTACCCTTGACCCGTGAAGGCCCTCCTGCTCGAGAACATCCACCCGCTCGCCGTCGAGTCGCTCGAACGCGCCGGATTCGAGGTCGAGCTGCGCTCGGCGTCGATGAGCGAGGACGAGCTCGTCGCGGCACTGCCGGGGGTCTCCCTGCTCGGGATCCGCTCGAACACCAAGGTGACCGAGGCGGTTCTCGCCACGGCACCGGACCTACTCGCGGTCGGGTGCTTCTGCATCGGCACCAACCAGGTCGACCTCGCCGCCGCCGCCGCCCGCGGCGTCGCGGTGTTCAACGCGCCGTACTCCAACACGCGCAGCGTGGTCGAGCTCGTGATCGGCGAGATCATCGCCCTGGCCCGTCGACTGCCCGAGAAGACCCTGCGCATGCACAGCGGGGTCTGGGACAAGTCGGCCTCGGGCAGCCACGAGGTCCGCGGCCGCACCATCGGCATCGTCGGCTACGGCAACATCGGCACCCAGCTCTCCAACGTGGCCGAGGCGCTCGGGCTGCGCGTGATCTTCTTCGACACCGCAGACCGCCTGGCCCACGGCAACGCGCGGCGGATGGCGACCCTCGACGACCTGCTCGCCGAGGCCGACGTCGTCTCGCTCCACATCGACGGACGCCCCGGCAACGCCGGCTTCTTCGGCGCCGAGCAGTTCGCGAAGATGAAGCCGCGCTCGCTGTTCATCAACGCCGCCCGCGGGATGGTCGTCGACGACGTCTCGCTGCGCGAGCACATCCTGTCCGGCCACATCGCCGGTGCCGCCCTCGACGTCTTCCCGGTCGAGCCCAAGGCCCAGGGCGACGAGTTCGAGTCGGTGCTGCGCGGGCTCGACAACGTCATCCTCACCCCCCACGTGGGCGGTTCGACCCAGGAGGCGCAGGAGGAGATCGGCTGGTTCGTCGCCGGCAAGCTCGCCGGCTTCGCGCTCCAGGGCCGCACCGAGCTCTCCGTCAACGTGCCCGCCGTCCTGGCTCCCCAGCTGAGCGTCGGGTCGCGGATCGGCTTCCTCCACGTCAACGTGCCCGGCGTCCTGGCCGACCTCAACCAGCGTCTCGCCGAGCAGGGCGCCAACGTGGTCGCCCAGTACCTCGCCACCCACGGCGAGCAGGGCTACGTCGTCACCGACGTCACCGACCCTCTCAGCGAGGCCGCCGTCGCCGCCCTCGCCGACTCCCCGCAGACCATCTGGCTCCGCACCTGGCACGCCTGAACCCACCCGTTCACCACCCGATGGGGTTGTCGGGATCGGCCTAGGCTGATCACGTGATCACCGCTGCGCGCACCCGGCTCGGGGAGGCCCTCTTCCACCGAGTGGCGGGCCCCGACGGCGCAGCGCACCGCGACCGCATCCACGGGCGCGAGGGGCCACGGTGGTTCGAGGCCGACAGCCCGCTGACGCAGGTGCACGGCGATGCCTCGATGTTCGTCGGCGGCATGCGCGCTCTGCTCCTCCAGACGCTGCACCCGGCGGCGATGAAGGCGGTCTCCCACCATTCCGGCTACCGCGGCGACATGTGGGGCCGCCTGCACCGCACGAGCCGGTTCCTCGCCGTCACCTCCTTCGGCCATGCCGAGGACGCCCAGCAGGCCGTCGACGTCGTCCGCTCGATCCACCGCCGCGTGACCGGCGAGCTCGCCGACGGCACGCCGTACGCCGCCTCCGACCCGCACCTGCTGCGCTGGGTGCACGTCGCTGAGGTCGACAGCTTCCTGCGCGCCCACACCGTCTACGGCCGCGACCCGCTCGACCAGGCCGGGCGCGACACCTACCTCGACCAGGCCGCCCGGATCGCCGAGGAGCTCGGCGCCGTCGACGTCCCGCACTCCGAGGCCGAGCTGCGCGAGTGCCTGGCCCTCTACCGTCCCGAGCTGCGCGGCACCCCCGAGGCGCGCGAGGCCGTCAAGCACCTCCTCCTCACTCCCCCGCTGCCTCTCCCGGCCCGGGCGCCGTACGGCGTGCTGGCGGCCGCCGCGGTCGGCCTGATGCCGGCCTGGACCCGACCGCACCTGCGACTGCCCTGGATGCCGCTCACCGAGCGCACCGTCGTGCGTGGCCTGGGCACGGCCGCCACCGGCACCATCCGGTGGGCGATGACACCACCCCCCGAACGGCCGAGCGAGCAGACGCCGGCCTGATCGACGCCGATCGGCTGCATGTGAGGATGGACAGATGCCCCCCGAGCAGCTGACCGACCTCGTCGCCGCGTGGCCCCTGAGCTCCGGCGTCGCCCTGCGTGACGAGCTCCTCGCCGCCTACGCCGACCCCGCCCGCGGCTACCACGACACCCTCCACCTGGCCGAGGTGCTGTCGCGCCTCGACGTGCTCGCCGAGGCGGGCGAGTCG
>NZ_JAXMNS010000024.1:0-15345 GCF_034670285.1 Nocardioides sp.
CACTGACTCAGAGGCGCGCGCCGAGTGCGCGGAGTACGACACCCGGATCGCTCGCGTGCGCTGCCGAGTGAGCGTGCGCACCTGGTACCGCGACCTCGGCGACCTCCAGCGCTCGATCATGTTCACCCAGGAGCACAGCGGAGGTTGAGCGTCAGCTCTTCACCGAACCACCGGGCGTCACGTCGGCATCACCCTGCACGGCCGCTCGGAAGCTGGGGGTGGCCTGGAGGGCGACGATGTCGGCGGGCATCTCGATGCCGGCCTCGTCGAGCGCCTTCTTGACGTGGTCGATGGCGTGGTGGGTGACCAGCAGCGACTCGTGCTGGCGGGCGTCGCACCAGAACCGCGCGGACAGGTTGATGGTCGAGACACCGAGGTCGGCGACCAGTGCCTCGGGGGCCGGGTCCGTGGCGACGCCATCGGCCTCGCGGAGCGCGGCGACGATCACGTCCGCGGCCTCGGCGGGGTCGTTCTCGTAGGCGATGCCGACGACGAACGACACCCGCCGCTGCTCGAAGTGGGTCTGCACCCGGATGGCGCTCTTGTAGACGTCGCGGTTGGGGATCAGGATCAGCTGGCCGTCGAAGGTCTTCAGCCGGGTCTCGCGGATGGTGATGGCCTGCACGGTGCCGGTCTGCCCCTGCACCTCGATCTGGTCGCCGGCGGCGAAGGGCTGGCGGAAGAGCATCAACACGCCGGACAGGGTGTTCTCGAGGATGTCCTGGAAGGCGAAGCCGACCGCGAGGGAGAAGAAGCCGAGCCCGGCGAGCAGGTCGACCGGTTTCACCGACGGGAACACGATCGTCACGGCGGCGAGGACGCCGACCGTCGACACGAGCCACCCGGCGATCTTGCTCATCACCGTCGTGAAGCTCGGCGTCTGCTTGCGGGCGAGCCAGCGCCGCAGCACCCAGCGCACTCCTCGGGCGAGCAGCCAGGCGAGCAGCAGCACGACGAGGGCCACGCCCACGCGCGGGACTGCTCGCAGCAGGGAGTCGAGCAGGTCGGTGGCGGAGTCGGACACCTCGTCCGCCGTGCGCAGGTCAGCGATCAGGGGCATGAGGGTCACAGTAGGTCGTGCCACGATGGCGGCGTGGCGACTTGGGTCCTACACGTCGACCTCGACGAGTTCCTCGCCGCGGTGGAGGTGTTGCGCCGCCCCGAGCTCGCGGGGCTGCCCGTCGTGGTCGGGGGACGGGGCGACCCGACCGAGCGCGGCGTCGTCTCGACGGCGTCGTACGCGGCGCGGGCGTACGGCGTGAGGTCCGGCATGCCACTCCGGATCGCCGTACGAAGGTGCCCCGAGGCGGTTTTCCTCCCCGTTGACAAGCCCGTCTACGAGGCCGCCTCGGCCGAGGTGATGGCGACGCTGCGCTCGCTGACCTGGGACGGCGAGCCGGTGGACGTGCAGGTGCTGGGCTGGGACGAGGCGTTCGTGGGGCCACGCGCCGGGGCGACCGTCACGGACCCGCAGGGGTTCGCCGCTCACGTGCGCACCGAGGTGCTCGCCGCTACCGGCCTGCACTGCTCGGTCGGGATCGGCAGCAACACCGTGCAGGCGAAGATCGCGACCGACTTCGGCAAGCCACGGGGCACCTACCGGATCACCGACGAGACGTGGGCCGCCGAGATGGGCGATCGGCCCACCCGAGCCCTGTGGGGCGTCGGGCCCAAGACGGAGAAGCGGTTGACCGAGCTAGGTCTGGTCACCGTTGCTCAGCTCGCCGAGGCCGACGAGACCGTGCTGGTGACGGCGTTCGGACCCTCGACCGGTCAGTGGCTCGGTCGCCTGGCCCGCGGCAGGGGGGCGACCCGCGTCGACCCCACTCCGTGGGTGGCCCGGGCGCACGGCCGTGAGGAGACCTTTCAGGTCGACCTCGACGACGACGCCGAGATCGAGGCGGCGGTGCGCACGATCACCGCCCGCGCCGTGGCCGACCTCGAGACCGAGGGTCGGGCCGCTGCCAAGGTCATCCTCAAGCTGCGCAGCAGCACCTTCCGGACGGTCACCCGCAGTCGCACGCTCCCGGCACCGACCAGCGACCCGCACGTGCTCGCCGACACGGCCGTCGACCTGCTGTCACGGATCGAGCGCGACCGGCCGGTGCGCCTGCTCGGCGTACGGCTCGAGATGGTGGCGCCCGAGGGCGGGTACCCCTAGCCCAGACCGAGCCCGGCTTTAACCCAGCGACTCGCGCAGCTCGCGCACGACCGAGTCGACGACGGCGACGAGGTCACCGCCGGTGGTCGCCGCGACAGCGCGCTGGCGTTGGTAGGACGCGCCGCGTGAGACCAGGTCGGTGAGCGAGGCCAGCTCGGCCGAGCAGCCGAGGCGGGCGGCGGTGGGTTCGAGGCGGACGATCAGGTCGGCGAGGTCGTCGGTGACGAGGCGCTCGGTGCATTGGGTGTCGACGATCACGATGGCGTCGAGCCCGTAGCGGGCGGCGCGCCACTTGTTCTCCTGGGTGTGCCACGGCGGCAGGACCTCCACCGGCTCGCCAGCCGCTACGCGGGCGTCGAGGTCCACGACCAGGCAGTGGGTCAGGGCGACCAGGGCACTCAGGTCGGCCACGGTCGAGACGCCGTCGTAGATCCGGTTCTCCAGGGTGCCGAGGGCGGGCACGGGTCGCACGTCCCAGCGGATCTCGGACAGGTCGTCGATGACGCCGGTCGTGAGCTGGTCGGCAGCGAAGCGCTCGAACTCGGCCCACCGGTCGAAGGCGAAGGGCAGACCTGCGGTCGGCAGCTGCTGGAACATCAGGGCTCGGTTGGAGGCGTAGCCGGTGTCGAGCCCGGCCCAGATCGGAGACGACGCCGAGAGCGCCTGGAGGTGGGGGAAGTAGGTCAGCAGGCCGGCGAGCACCGGCAGCACGCGATCGCGCTCGGGGAGCCCGACGTGCACGTGCACCCCCCAGATGAGCATCTGCCGCCCCCACCACTGGGTGCGGTTGATCAGCTCCTCGTAGCGCGGGCCGTCGCTGAGCTGCTGCCCGCTCCAGGCCGCGAAGGGGTGGGTGCCGCCACCGAAGAGGTCGAGGTCCAGCTCGTCGCAGGCGGGCAGGACTCCGGCGAGGGTCGCCCGCAGGTCGGCCATCGCCTCCGGGACGTCGCGACAGACCCCGGTGACGACCTCCACGGTGTTGCGGAGCAGCTCCTGGTGCAGGCGCTGTGGGTGCGGAAGGCGCGGCTTGGCGCGGGCGTAGAGGTGCTCGACCTCGTTGCGGAGGTCGCGGGTACGGCGATCGACCAGGGCCAGCTCCCACTCGACGCCGAGGGTCGGCTCCGGCGAGGCGTGGAAGTCGATGCGCACGCCCAGCAGCGTTCCACATCCGCCGCGCCGCCGGGGTGATGCGAATCGCACGCCGAGGGTTGGGGTCGCACCCTCAAGTGCGCGACCATCGAGGAATGGCCCCCCACGTGCACCCCCCGACCAGCGAGCTGACGCAGATCCTGGACTTCTGTCTCAGGGTCGGCGAGCTGCTGCTGTCGTCGGGTGCCGGGGCCGCCGACGTCACCGCCACGATGCTCTCGCTGGCACGCACGTTCGAGGCGGGTGACGCGGAGGTCGACATCACGTTCACCTCGCTCACGATGAGCTACCAGACCAGCCCCGACGAGGTCCCGCTCTTCGCCACGCGGCAGGTGCGCCGTCGCGTCATCGACTACCAGGACCTCACCCGCGTCGACCACCTCGTGCGCGACGTCGGACGAGGTGAGCTCGGCCTGGCCGAGGGTCGCGCCGAGCTGCGCCGCATCGTCTCCACCGGTCACGACCGGCCGCGCTGGGCCGTCACCGCCGGCTGGGGCGTGATGTCGGGGGGCATCGGCGTCATGCTCGGTGGCGACTGGATGGTCGCCCTCCTCGCAGCCCTCTCCGCCGCGCTGATCGACCGACTGCAGCTGCGCATCGCCCGACGCCGGATCCCGACGTTCTACGAGCAGGTCGCCGGTGGCGGGGTGGCGACGCTGGTCGCCGTCGGTGCCGCCGCGCTCGCGATCGACATCGACGTCTCGCTCGTCGTGACCGCCAACATCGTCATGCTGCTCGCAGGGATCGGCTTCATGGGAGCCCTGCAGGACGCGCTCACGGGCTTCTACATCACCGCGGGTGCACGACTCACCGAGGCGCTCCTCTCGACCGCCGGGATCATCGCCGGCGTCAGCGGCGGGCTCAGCCTGGCGTTCGCGGTGGGCATCGAGCTGCCCGACGTCGAGCCCGGTCAGGTGAGCCTGCAGAGCGTGGGCCTGATGGCGACGGGCGCCGCTGTGGCGGCCGCGGCGTTCGCGTTCGCGTCGTACTCGCCGAAGCGGATGCTGATCCCGGTGGCGCTGACCTCCGGCATCGCGATCGTCATCTTCCGTTCGCTGGAGTCGGCCGAGCTCGGTCGAAGCTGGTCGGTGGCCCTGGCCGCGCTCTTCGTCGGTCTCGTCGGGTACGCCGTCGCCGCGCGGCTGCGGGTCCCGCCCCTGATCGTCGTGGTCTCGGCCGTGGTGCCGATGCTGCCCGGTGTCTCGATCTACCGCGGTCTCGCGCTGCTGTCCGAGGGCAGCCGCCGCGACACCGCCGAGGGCCTGGTCGCCCTGATCACCGCTGCGTCCGTGGCGCTGGCGCTGGCCGCCGGCGTCATCCTGGGGGAGTACCTCGCGCAACCGCTGGCCCGCAGCAGCCGCCGCGTCGAGTCGCGCCTGGCCGGTCCGCGCCTGGTCGGACCGCTGCACCTGCCGCGCCGTCAGCGGCGCCGCAACACGTCCAACCAGACCTCTGAGATCGAGCTGCCGAAGGGCGCTTCTCCAGCCAGCACCGCCTCGAGCACCCAGGCGCAGGATCGCTCGGCCAACGACACCACCTCGGGCGGGTAGCCGAACGCCACCCGGTGCTCGGTGAACTCGTCCTCGTCGTCGACGAACACCTCGCCGTCGGCAGGCCGGACGACGTCGAGGTCGAGATCGACCGCGCGCACCGTCGAGTCGTCCCAGACCGGCACCGTGGCGATGTCGACGTAGGTCGACACCTCGTAGCCAGGTGCGTGGAACGTCGCGAGCCAGCCGCCACCGGCGTACTCGGGCGAGGGGACGAGGCCTGCCTGGTCGACCGACGTGGTGAGCGACAGGCCCGGGCGCTGCATCACGGTCCCGGTCGGCACGCCGTACCAGGTGCCGTGGTCGTCACGGCCCAGCCAGATCGCGTCGTACTCCCAGTGTGGTCGCCCGCCCCACTTGGTCTTCACCACCCGCATCGGGTCTCCGAGTCGCATGACGACCATCCAACACCTCCGAGAGCTGCGCCGAGTCGGCGCGACAACGCGCCGACTCGGCGAAAGATGAAGGGTGGGGCTTCAGTACGTCAGACCACGCGGGTCTTGTCAGGCAGGAAGCGCTTGGAGTTCTTGGCGACGACGTCCTGGTAGCGCGAGCCGGTGAGCTTGGCGAACTGGTGGACGATGTGGGCGTCGATGCCGACGAGCACACGGGCCTGGTTCTTCACGATCCCCTTGACGATGATCTCGGCCGCCTTCTCGGGCGTCATCCGAGCCAGCTTCTTGTCGAAGAGGTTGGCGGTGGCCGCCTGGTCCTCCTTGGCCGAGACACGCGCGTTGCGGGCGATCGCGGTCTTGATGCCACCGGGGTGCACCGAGGTGACCCCGACGGGGGCGCCGGCGATGAGCATCTCCTCGCGCAGGGCCTCGGTCATGCCGCGCACGGCGTACTTCGTGGCGTTGTACATCGACTGCCCGGGCATCGAGACCAGGCCGAAGAGCGAGGAGATGTTGACGACGTGACCGTCGCCGCTGGCGATCAGGTGGGGCAGGAACTCCTTGGTGCCGTGGACGACGCCCCAGAAGTTGATGCCGATGATCCAGTCCATGTCGGAGTACTCGAGGTCGGTCAGGTCACCGGACAGCGCAACGCCGGCGTTGTTGATGACGACGTTGGCCCGACCGAAGTCCTGCACGACGTTGAGGGCGTAGCGCGCGAACGCATCGCGGTCGGCGACGTCGAGGCGGTCGCTGCGCACCTTGCGCACGCCGGCCTTGGTGACGAGCTCGACGGTCTCGGCCAGGCCGGCCTCGTCGACGTCGGAGAGCGCGAGGAGCGAGCCGCGCTCGGCGCAGTTGAGCGCGAGCGCGCGGCCGATGCCGGAGCCGGCTCCGGTGATGACGACGACCTTGTCCTTCAGGGACTTCATGAGTGTGCTGCCTCTCGGTCGAGCTGGTTGGGTGCCGACACGGTGTAGGCGTCGGGGTCGAACGAAGCGGTCTTGCCTCGGAAGGCGAAGGTGGTGCGCGGCCACAGGGTGGTGTTGTTGCCGTGCTTGTCGAGGTACCAGCTCGCGCACCCGCCGTTGCTCCAGACGGTGCGCTTCATCCGACGCTGGATGTCGGCCGACCACGTGCGCTCGGCTGTCTCGGTGACCTCGACCGCGCCCAGGTCCTCGCGGCGCATCGTGCGGACGGCGTCGATGATGTAGCTCATCTGCGACTCGATCATGAAGACCATGCTCGAGTGGCCCAGGCCGGTGTTGGGCCCGACGACGAAGAAGAAGTTCGGGAAGCCGGCGACCGACGCACCCTTGTAGGCCGACATGCCGGTCTCCTCCCAGCGCTGGGCGAGGGGAGTGCCGTCCTTACCGATGATCTTCTCGGCAATGGGGAGCTCGGTGGTGTGGAAGCCGGTGGCGATGATGAGCACGTCGACGTCGCGGGCCGTGCCGTCGGCGGTCACGATCCCGGTCGGGGTGACCTCGGCGATCGCGTCGGTGACCACCTCGCAGTTGTCGGCCGCCAGCGCGGGGTAGTAGGTGTTCGAGATCAGGATGCGCTTGCAGCCGATCTGGTAGGTGGGCGTCACCGCGGCCCGCAGGGCGGGGTCCTTGATGCCCTTGGCGATGTTGGCCAGCGCCATCTTCTGGGCCGGCAGCGCCAGCTTGGGGGCCAGGGTGAAGCCGGGGACGTAACCCTCGCGGGCCCAGTAGATCGCGGTCCGGTAGGCCTTCTGCAGACCGGGCACCTTGGCGAGAGCCAGGCGCTCGAGCTTGCTGTAGGACCGGTCGTTGCGCGGGATCACATAAGGCGCCGTGCGCTGGTAGACGTCGAGGTGGGCGACCTTCTTCTGGATGGCCGGCACGATCTGGATCGAGGAGGCGCCGGTGCCGATGATGGCGACGCGCTTGCCGGTCAGGTCGGTCTCGTGGTCCCACTCGGCGGAGTGGAAGAGCGTGCCCTCGAAGGAGTCGATGCCGGCGATGTCAGGCAGCTTGGGGGAGGACAGGGCTCCGGCGCCGCTGATCACGGTGCGGGCGGAGTAGGTGGCACCGGAGGTGCGCACGGTCCAGCGCTGTGCGTCGCCGTCCCAGCGTGCCTCCTCGACCGAGGTGTCGAAGACGAAGCGGTCGAGCGTGCCGGACTCGTCGGCGACCCGCTTGATGTAGGCCTGGATCTCGGGCTGCTCCGAGAACGACTTGGGCCAGTCGGGGTTGGGCGCGAAGGAGAAGGAGTAGAGCTGGCTCGGCACGTCGCACGCGGCGCCGGGGTAGGTGTTGTCGCGCCAGGTGCCGCCGACGTCACTGCCCCTCTCGATCACGACGAAGTCGCGCTCGCCGGTCTCCTGGAGCTTGATTGCCGCACAGAGGCCGGAGAAGCCGGCCCCGATCACGAGGTGGTCGACGAGGATCGAAGTCATGGGGTGACGGTATTGCTCTTATTGAATGTATGTCAATAGAATGGCGCTCGTGACGACCAGCACAGCGAAGCCCGGAGCGCGCAGCCGCCTCAGCCCCGAGGAGCGGCGGGCGCAGCTGCTGCAGCTCGGTGTGCGGATGCTCGCCACCCGCTCGCTCGACGAGCTCTCGATCGACGTGTTCGCCGAGGAGGCGGGCGTCTCTCGCGGCCTGCTCTATCACTACTTCGGCAACAAGCAGGACTTCCACGAGGCCGTCGTCCGCTACGCCGCCGACGACCTGATCGCGCAGACGGCTCCGCCGGTCGACGGCGACCCGCTGGAGCGGCTCTCGGTCAGCGTGACCGCCTACCTGACCTACGTCGAGAACAACTACGAGGGCTATCTCTCGCTCGTGAAGGGCGCCATGAGCGGCAACGAGACGATGCGGGCGATCTACGAGGAGGCCCGGGCGACGCTGACCGACCGGATCTTTCGCGAGGACGCCCAGGGCGAGATCGTCGACGACACCCCGCTCAACCGTCTCCTCGCACGCGGGTGGGCGGCGATGTGCGAGCAGCTGGTCCTGGAATGGATGAAGGAGCCCGGTGCGGTCTCCCGCACCGAGCTCCTCTCCGTGATGGCTGTGTCGTTCCCGGCGCTGGTCGCGGCCCTCGACTGAGTTCGACTGGGCTCGTCGTACGACGGGCTGCGGGCTACCGGCTCAGCGGTGTGACCGCTTCTTGTTGCGGTTGCTGCGCGGCTTCACCGGCTTGCTCACGGTCGGCTTGGACTTCGCACCGGACTTCGAGGTGACGACGACCGCGAAGCGGTAGCGGTGCTTGGGCGAGAGGTTCTTGACGCGGAGCGACCGCACCTTGCCCGCCTTGTGGTAAGTCCGCACGATGCGCTTGCCGCGGAAGACCTTGATGGTCGACTTGCCGGCCGCGGCGCGGGCGGACGTCGAGCCGCGGTTGTCGAGCTTCCAACGGACCTTGGCGCCGCGACGGATCGGGTTGGCCTTGACCTTGTCGACGACGGCCGCGGCGGGACCGGCGGGCTGGGCGGGCAGCTCCTCGACGGGGGGGAGGGACGGGGTGCCGGAGTCGGACTCGGAGATGGTCACGGCGACGAGCTGGCCGCCGAGCGGGACCTCCACCGCGGTGCCGACACCGTCGGTGGTGGGCTTGGGGGACTTGTTGGGCTCGTGGATCGCGATCCGCGACTCCTGGGGCACCGAGACCTGGACCGGCGTGGTGGCGACGTCGATCTCGCTGCGCGAGCCGTTCGACCAGACCGAGACGTCACGCCACAGCAGCAGCACGTAGGTGCCGTCGCTGCGCTGGGTGAGGAGCTGGCGCAGCTCGGAGCCGCCGCCGGAGACGTTGTAGGAGAGCGAGCCGGGGGTGAAGCGCTCCTCGGTGTCGTCGAGCACGGCCAGCATGTTCTTCATCGCCGTGTAGGCCGGCTTGGGGCTGAAGTCCGTGCGCAGCAGGCCGAAGTGGGCCTCGATGTCGCGGCGGCTGGTGTCGGTGCCGCCGTCGAGCAGCTCGTAGGTGTAGAGGCGCTTGGTGCCGGCGAGCGCGTGCTCGGCGAGCATGCGCGGCAGGTAGGTGGCCGACACGTTCTCGTTGACCGGGTTGTGGCCGCTCGTGGTGTTGGTCGCGTTGTGGTAGCCGGCCTCGGTGACGATGGTCTCGGTGGTTCCGGTGCGAGCCTCGCCCATCTGCGTGGCGTCGGCGATGTCGACGCTGGGGTTGCGTCCGCCGGGGTAGAGGTGGCTGTTGGCGAGGTCGGCGACGCCGGTCTGCGTGCCGAGCTTGGAGTAGTTCTCGCGGAAGGCGAGCGCCGGGGCGAGCAGCGGGAGGTTCTTGGTGGCGGAGTTGGCCTTGGCGGCTGCGTGCAGCTCGGCCTGGTAGTCGCGCAGCTGCGGGACCCAGTTGTCGGGGCCGAAGTTGTCCCACTCGTTGGCGCCCTCGATCATCTCGACCGAGCCGAGCAGGTGGTTGGCCACGGTGTCGACGTACTGCTTGGGGGCCTGGCCCCGCGAGGGGTTGCCGAGGATGAGGGTGTACTTCACGCCGGCAGCGTCGGCGATGTAGTTCATGTCGTCGTACGAGCGCGGCAGGTTGTTCCACAGGTCGTCGCGCACGTGCTCGACGCCGAGGTCCTTCAGGGTCGAGGCGACCCGGGCGGTGTCGCCGTACGGGGTGTCCCAGTAGGCGGTGTGGATGCCGATGCCGAACGTGTCGACGACCTGCTCAGAGCGGCGGGCCTTCACGCTGGAGAAGGAGCCGTCACGGGCCGACGTGGTGGAAGAGCCCTCGGCGGCAGCGGCCGAGGCCGGCGCGGAGGTCACCGCCATCGACGTGGCGAGCAGCGAGACCGCGGCGGTGCCGACCAGAGCGCGGCGGGCCGAGGCGAGAGTGCTGCGGGAGGGGGAGGAAAAAAGCGTGTGGGAGGTAGACACGAGGACGTCCTCGAAGGTGGGGGGAGTGGGGGGAGTCGTGCGTGATGCAGATGGTGCAGGTGACGCGGGTCGTACAGGTCGTGCAGGGGGATGGCGCATCGAGCCCGGATCGGGGGGAACCGGTGGAAAACAGCTGGCGGTGATGGGTTCACGTGGAGCCGTCAATGGACTATAGGCAGAGGAAAGCGGCTTTGTCCTGATTGCCGAAGTAAAAGGTTGTCGAAATTCGGCCCGTCAGCACCCACGTCGGACGGCCGCTGACGAGCGCTGAGACGCCTGGTGCTAGTGGGGTTATTGGGGCTTCTGGGACCAGGGTCGGTGGAAAACTGCGCCGAGTCGGCGCCAACAGGCGCCGACTCGGCATCACACGTCGTTCAACTGGTGCAGATGGTGCAGGTCATGCAGGTGGCTCAGGAGCCGGCGACGACCTCGGCGAGCTGGTCGAGGCCCCAGGCGAGATCCTCGGGCGAGATCACCAGCGGGGGAGCCAGGCGGATCGTCGAGCCGTGGGTGTCCTTGGCGAGGACGCCGCGCGCCATCAGTCGCTCACAGACCTCGCGGCCGGTGCCGACCGACGGGTCGATGTCGACGCCGGCCCACAGGCCCCGCACGCGCACGGCGACGACGCCGTGGCCGATCATCGCCTCGAGCCGCTCGCGCAGCAGCGTGCTGAGCTCGTCGGCGCGCTTCTGGAAGTCGCCGGTCGCGAGCATGTCGACGACCTCGCTGCCCACCGCGCAGGCGAGCGCGTTGCCGCCGAAGGTCGAACCGTGCTGGCCGGGCTGGAGGACGCCGAGCACGTCGCGGTTCGCCACGATCGCCGAGACGGGCACGACCCCGCCGCCCAGCGCCTTGCCCAGCACGTAGATGTCGGGGACGACGTCCTCGTGGTCGCAGGCGAAGGTGCGGCCGGTGCGGCCGAGCCCTGCCTGGATCTCGTCGGCGGCGAAGAGCACGTTCTCGCGCGTGCAGACCTCACGGATGCCCTTGAGGTAGCCCTCAGGCGGGATGACGACGCCACCCTCGCCCTGGATGGGCTCGATGAGGACGGCGACGGTGTTCTCGTCGATCGCAGCCTCGAGGGCGGCGAGGTCGCCGTAGGGGACCGTCGTGAAGCCGGGGGCGAAGGGACCGAAGTCGGCACGCGCCTCCTCGTCGTCGGAGAAGCCGACGATCGTGGTGGTGCGGCCGTGGAAGTTGCCGCTCGCGACGATGATCGTGGCCTGGTCGGCCGGCACGCCCTTGACCTGGTAGCCCCACTTGCGGGCGACCTTGATCGCGGTCTCGACGGCCTCGGCGCCGGTGTTCATCGGCAGGACGAGGTCCTTGCCGCAGAGGTCGCCGAGCTTGGCGGTGAAGTCGGCGAACTGGTCGTGCACGAAGGCGCGGCTGGTCAACGTCAGCTTGTCGAGCTGGGCGTGCGCGGCGCCGATCAGGCGCGGGTGCGAGTGGCCGAAGTTGAGCGCTGAGTAGCCGGCGAGCAGGTCGAGGAAGCGGGTCCCGTCGACGTCAGTCATCCAGGCACCCTCGGCGTGCGCCACGACGACGGGCAGCGGGTGGTAGTTGTGCGCGGTGCGGGCCTCGGCCCGGCCGAACTCGACATCACTGCGGGTGTGGGTGGACTTGGTCACGGACTCGGTGACGGTCATGCGGATCACGCTCCTCTCGGGTCTGCGACCCACGGTAGCGAGCCGCCCCCACATTGTCAGACAATCCTGGGCGCGACTAATCGGCGCAGGTCGTCGTCTCTCACGCGAGGTGGACGTCGATCCGGGTGTCGCCGGGCTCGCTGGTGAGCGTGACCGAGCCGCCGTGCGAGGCCACGATCGCCTCCACCAGGGCCAGGCCGAGGCCGACCCCGCCCTCACGGTGCCGTCCGACGTCGGCGCGAGCGAAGCGCTCGAAGGCGTGCGCGGCGATCTCGGGCGCGAAGCCGGGCCCGTCGTCGTGCACGGTGAAACCGTCGGGGCGGGCGGTGACGGTGACCGTCGTGCCGGCGGGGGTGTACTTGCGGGCGTTGGTCAGCAGGTTGGTCACCACCTGGTGCAGGCGGTGGTCGTCGCCGGTGATCTCGACGGCGTCCTCGGGCAGCTCGAGGCGCCAGCGGTGCTCGGGCGCGAGCACCCGGGCGTCGGAGACAGCCTCCATCAGCAGTCGGCTCAGGTCGACGGTCTCGCGCTCCAGCGGTCGTCCGGAGTCGAGGCGGGCGAGCAGCAGCAGGTCCTCCACGAGCCTCGTCATCCGTGCCGACTCCTCCTCGACCTTCGCCAGCGCCATCGCCGAGGCGGCTGCGTCGTCGGGACGGCGGCGGGCGAGCTCGGTGTAGCCCGCGATCGTGGTCAGCGGGGTGCGCAGCTCGTGCGAGGCGTCGGCCACGAACTGCCGCACGCGCTGCTCGCTGGCGTGCCGGGCGTCGAGCGAGCCCTCCACGTGGGCGAGCAGGGTGTTGAGCGCCGAGCCCACCTGGCCGACCTCGGTGCGCTCGTCGGTCAGGTGCGCCGGGACGCGCTCGGTCACCCCGATGGTGCCGGAGTCCAGCGGGAGCCCGGCCACCGAGTGCGCCGTCCCGGCGACCTCGCGCAGCGGCCGCAGCTGACGTCGTACGACGGTGCGCCCGGCGAGGGCGGCCAGCGCGGCCGCGACGGTCAGCAGCAGGAGCTCGGCGAGGACCAGGAGGGTGATCGCGTCGTCGACCTCGGCAGTCGGGAGTCCGGCGACCACGACCGAGCCGTCGGTCTGGGTGCGTCCCGCGACGCGGTAGCTGCCGAGACCGGGCAGGTCGACGGATCGCGGCTCGCCGTCGACGGGCAGCTCGTTCAGGGCGTCCAGCACGGCGGCATCGAGTGGCTGAAGGTCCGCGCCGATCTTGTCGGCCTCGGCGAGCACGCGTCCGAAGCGCACGTCGCCGGTGAAGGCAGCGCTCACCGTGCCGATCTCCTGCCCCCCGACGACCTCGTCGGCCCGGGGGCCGCCGTCGCGAGGTCGTTGGCCGTCACCGAGGGGTCCGCCAGGACCTACCGTCGACTGACGAGCAAGCGCTCGGTCGACGTCGTCATCGAGCCGGTCGGACAGGTAGGTGCGCATGACGACGGCCGTCAGGCCCGCCAGCACGACCGATGCGCAGACGACCAGCAGCACAGTGGTGAGGACCAGCCGTGACGTCAGCGTGGTCGGTCTGCGGGTCATCACGGGGCGCCGGCCGCCGGCTTGAGCACGTAGCCGGCGCCGCGCATCGTGTGGATCATCGGCTCGTGCCCGGCGTCGATCTTCTTGCGGAGGTAGGAGATGTAGAGCTCGACGACGTTGGCCTGGCCGCCGAAGTCGTAGTTCCAGACGCGGTCGAGGATCTGAGCCTTGCTCAGCACCCGCTTGGGGTTGCGCATCAAGAACCGCAGCAGCTCGAACTCGGTGGCGGTCAGACCGATCTCGACGCCGGCACGGGCGACCTCGTGGCTGTCCTCGTCGAGGGTCAGGTCACCGACGGTGAGCACGGACGACGCCGCGGCCTGCTGGGCACCGGAGCGGCGCATGAGGGCGCGCAGCCGGGCCACGACCTCCTCGAGGGAGAACGGCTTGGTGACGTAGTCGTCGCCTCCCGCGGTCAGACCGGCGATGCGGTCCTCCATCGCGTCGCGCGCGGTGAGGAAGAGGACGGGCACGTCAGGGTCGGTGCCCCGCATGCGGCGCAGCACCTCGAGGCCGTCGAAGTCGGGGAGCATCATGTCGAGCACCACCGCGTCGGGCTGGTTCTCCTTCGCCGCCGCGACCGCCTTGGTGCCGGTGTGGGCGGTCTCGACCGTCCAGCCCTCGTAGCGCAGCGCCATCGAGATGAGCTCGGCGATGTTGACCTCGTCGTCGACGACGAGGACCCGCACGGGCGAGCCGTCGGGACGAAGGAGGGCAGCAGGCGAGGTAGCGGTCATGGCTCTACTGTGCAGAACCTGTCTGTGGGTTTGCTGTGGACGCGCTGTCGGGGAGCGGTCACCGATCCACGACGCCTCAGCCGCGCTGCATGTCGCGCACCGCCAGCGACGCGAACACCATGGCCGAGCCGAGCGGCGCCCCCGGTCCGGGATAGACCGAGCCGAACAACGACGCCGTCGAGTTGCTGGCGGCGTAGAGACCGGCAATCGGCGAGCCGTCGTCCCGCAGCACCCGGCCGGCCTCGTCGGTCACCAGGCCACCCTTGGTGCCGAGGTCGGAGAGCACGAAGCGGGCGGCGCGGTACGGCGGCTGGTCGACCGGGGTGAGCGCCTTGTTGGGCCCGTCGCCCCCGGTGAAGAAGGTGTCGTACTCGTCGTTCCCGCGGCCGAAGTCCTCGTCGACCCCGGTCGCGCAGAAGCCGTTGAAGCGCTCCACGGTGGCGACGAGCGTCTCGGTCGGCAGCCCGGTCGCCTCGGCGAGGTCGGCGAGGGTGTCGGCCTGCACCCAGGTGCCGGCGGCGAGGTGCTCGTCCGGGTCGCCCTCGGGCATCGCGATGCCCGGCAGCTGGCCGCCCTCTCGTGAGTCGAAGACGAACCAGGACGGCACCCGCTCCGGGTCGTCGGGTCCGGCCGCGGCCATCGCGCGGCCGAAGCGGTCGTAGGGCAGCGACTCGTTGGCGTAGCGCGACCCGGACGCATCGACCATCACGCCGCTGCGGAACCCGAGGGTGAAGGAGCCGCCGCCGTCGGGCTGCTCGAGGCCGGGGCAGAACCACCCGAGCGCACGGAAGTCGGTGGCCGCACCCAGCGCCACCGCGGCGGCGATCGGCTCACCGAGGTTGGCCCCCCGAGGTGCCATGCTCCAGGCCACCTGGCCGGGTACGCCGTGCCGCTCGCGCTCCGCGGCGTTGCCCTCGTAGCCGCCGGCGGCGATCAGCACGCCGTGACGCGCCCGCAGCTCGACGGGGGAGTCGTCGCCGCCCGGTGTCGAGCACCGCACACCGACCACCCGGTCGTCCTCGACGACCAGGTCGGTCATGGCGTGCCCGGTCAGCACCGTGCCGCCCTCGCGCAGGACGATCGTCGCCAGCCGCGCGATGAGCGCCTGGCCGCCGGTCAACGTACGACGACCCGGCGCTCCGACGCGGTCGAGCTCGACCGGCGGGCGGACGAGGTCGGCGACCGGCGGGGCCAGCTCGTCGCGCTTGATGCCGACCGGCTGGATCGAGCGTCCCATCGGCACCCGCCCGGGGGCGTCGTAGTACTCCGGGAACGGCAGCCACTCGAAGTCGAGGT
>NZ_JAXMNS010000025.1:0-15288 GCF_034670285.1 Nocardioides sp.
CGATCTACCCCTGCGGACCACCGAGACCACACACCCCGTGGTCGCCCGACCGACCGAACGGACAACCTCCGATGAATGCACCCACCTCCCCGAGCCAGCAGGCCTCGGCCGCCCGCGTCGAGCCCGACGTGTTCGAGGCGGCCGCCGAGCACGAGCAGGTCGTCTTCTGCAACGACCCCGCCACCGGACTGCGCGCCATCGTCGCCATCCACTCGACCGCCCTCGGCCCGGCCCTCGGAGGCACCCGCTTCCACCCCTACGCCTCGACCGCGGATGCCGTGGCCGACGTCCTCGACCTCTCCCGCGGCATGTCCTACAAGGCTGCGCTGGCCGGGCTGGACCTCGGCGGCGGCAAGGCCGTCATCATCGGCGACCCCTCGTCGTTGAAGTCCGAGGCCCTGCTGCGGGCCTACGGACGCTTCGTGCAGTCGCTCAACGGGCGCTACTACACCGCCTGCGACGTCGGCACGTACTCCGCCGACATGGACCACGTCGCACGCGAGTCGTCGTTCGTCACCGGCCGCACCGTCGCCAACGGCGGCGCCGGTGACAGCTCGGTGCTCACGGCGTACGGCGTCTTCCGCGGCATGCAGGCGGCCGCCGAGGCCGCGTGGGGCGACGGCGCCACGCTCGGGGGCCGTCGGGTCGGGGTCGCCGGCGTCGGCAAGGTCGGGCGTCACCTGGTCGGGCACCTGCTCGACAGCGGCGCTCGCGTCGTGGTGACCGACGTGTGGTCACCGGCGGTCGAGCGCCTGCGGGAGGAGCACCCGGAGATCGAGGTCGCCGACTCCACCGACGAGCTGCTCGCCGGACCGCTGGACGTCTACGCGCCGTGCGCGCTGGGGCACGCCCTGACCGACGAGGTGGTCGAGACCCTGACAGCGAGCGTCGTGTGCGGGGCCGCCAACAACCAGCTGGCCCACCCCGGCGTCGAGAAGGCCCTCGCGGCCCGGGAGATCACCTACGCGCCCGACTACTGCGTCAACAGCGGCGGGCTGATCCAGGTCGCCGACGAGCTCGAGGGGTTCTCCTTCGAGCGCGCCAAGCAGCGCGCGGACGGCATCTACGACACCACCCGCGAGGTCTTCGCCCTCGCAGCCTCCGACGGGGTCCCCGCTGCAACTGCCGCCGACCGCCTGGCCGAGCGCCGCATGCGCGAGGTCGGCCGGCTGCGCGGCCTGTGGCTGGCGCACTGACACTGCTGCGGACACACGTGTGAGGTCGCCGCCTCGAGGGCTCTGAGAGCTCTCGGGGCGGCGACCTGCACGTAGTTCGTGAAGCCTCGCGTCAGTCGCGCGGCGACCTACCCGGCGACCGGGTCAGTCGCGTGAGCGCTCGTCGAGGTCGGCCCACTCGTCGGGCACTTCGGCACGATCATCGGCGGACTCACCACCGTGAAGCTCTCGTGCCAGTGCCCCGAAGTCCGTCTCGTGGGTCTGGTACTTCAGGTCGCGAGCGACCTTCGTCTGCTTGGCTTTCGCTCGGCCGCGGCCCATAGGGTCCAGCCCCCTCGCACACTCGGCCGGACGCCGCAGGGCGGTCCGGGCTTCTTCAACGTCAGTATCGTGGTGCTAACGCTACCTGGTGTCTGTCTGTTCCGGCACTCCGGCTCGAAGTTAGCCCCGATCGAGCCCCAGAACAGGCCTACCGCGGCTCACCAGCCGGGGTGCTGGCCCATCAGTCGCACCGTGGCGTCCTGGTCGGGGTCGACGTCGACCTCTCCCAGCACCCACGCCTTGATCCCGAAGCCCTCGAGCAGGTCGATGGAGGCGTCGATCGACTCGGGGGCCGAGACCGCGACCATGCCGACGCCACAGTTGAGCGTGGCCTCGAGGTCGGGCTGGTCGACGCCACCGACCTGGCGCACCAGGTCGAAGATCGGGGCCGGGTTCCAGGTGCCGCGCTCGAGCGTGGCGCGCAGCTCGGCCGGCATCACGCGGGCGAGGTTGGCCGCGAGCCCACCGCCGGTGATGTGCGACATCGCGTGCACCTCGGTGGCCTCGGCCAGCGCCAGGCAGGCCTTGGCGTAGATGCGGGTGGGCTCGAGGAGCTCCTCGCCCAGGGTGCGGCCCAGCTCGGGCACGTCGCGGTCGAGGGCCCAGCCGGCCTTCTCGAGCAGCACGTGGCGCACCAGCGAGTAGCCGTTGGAGTGCAGCCCGGAGGCCGCCATGGCGATCACGGCGTCACCGGGGCGGACCCGGCCGGGTCCGAGCAGCTTGTCGGCCTCGACGACGCCGGTGGTGGCGCCGGCGACGTCGTACTCGTCGGGGGCCAGCAGGCCGGGGTGCTCCGCGGTCTCGCCACCGATCAGCGCACAACCGGCCTCGAGGCACGCCTCGGCGATGCCCTTGACGATCGCGGCGATCCGCTCCGGGACGACCCGCCCGGTCGCGATGTAGTCGGTCATGAAGAGCGGCTCGGCACCGCAGACCACCAGGTCGTCGACGACCATCCCGACGAGGTCGTAGCCGATCGTGTCGTGCACGTCCATCGCCTGCGCGATCGCGACCTTGGTGCCGACGCCGTCGGTCGAGGTCGCGAGGAGCGGGCGGGTGTAGCGCGTCAGGGCGGAGGCGTCGAAGAGCCCCGCGAACCCGCCGAGCCCCCCGATCATCTCGGGCCGACGGGCCTTGTCGATCCAGACCTTCATCAGCTCGATGGCCGTGTCGGCCGCCTCGATGTTGACCCCGGCGTCGGCGTAGGAGGTCGACTCGGGAGAGGTGTGCGCCATGGTGGCCCCTTACGGGTTGTTGAGGACGGGCAGCGCCTTGCCGAACGTCGGGGTCGACAGGGAGGTCTCGAGGAGGTGCTTGCCGAGCTGGCTCTCGTCGGGGAGCTCGATCGGGTACTCGCCGGTGAAGCAGGCCTTGCAGAGCGAGTCGGACGGCTGCCCGGTGGCCTCGATCATCCCGTCGAGGGAGATGTAGCCGAGGCTGTCGGCCCCGACGCTGGCGGCGATCTCGTCGGCGTCGAGGCCGTTGGCGATCAGCTCGGCCCGGGTGGCGAAGTCGATGCCGTAGAAGCAGGGCCACTTGACCGGCGGGCTGGAGATCCGCACGTGGACCTCGAGCGCCCCGGCCTCGCGCAGCATCCGCACCTGGGCGCGCTGGGTGTTGCCGCGCACGATCGAGTCGTCGACCACGACGATCCGCTTGCCACGGATCATGTGCTCGAGTGCGTTGAGCTTGAGACGGATGCCGAGCTGGCGCAGGGTCTGGCTGGGCTGGATGAACGTGCGGCCGACGTAGGCGTTCTTGACGAAGCCCTGGCCGAACGGGATCCCGCTCTCCTCGGCGTAGCCAGAGGCAGCGGGGGTGCCCGACTCGGGGACCGGCATCACCAGGTCGGCCTCGACGGGGAACTGGCGAGCGAGCTCGCGGCCCATCTCGACGCGGGCCTCGTGGACGCTGCGTCCGGCGATCCGGGCGTCGGGGCGCGCGAGGTAGACGTACTCGAAGACGCACCCCTTGGGCTCCGGCTCCGCGAAGGTGTGCGAGCGCAGGCCCTGGTCGTCGATGACGATCATCTCGCCGGGCTCGACCTCGCGGATCACGCTGGCACCGATCGTCGCCAGGGCGGCGTCCTCGCTGGCCACGACCCAGCCGCGGTCGAGGCGACCGAGCACGAGTGGCCGGATGCCCTGGGGGTCGCGGGCGGCGTACAGGGTGTTCTCGTTCATCCAGACCAGCGAGAAGGCGCCGCGCAGCATGGGGAGCACCTCGAGGGCGCGCTCCTCGAGCGTGCTGTCGGGGTGGTGCGCGAGGAGCGCGGTCACCAGGCCGGTGTCGTTGGTCGACGACTCGAGGTCGCGGGCGTGGATGTCGAGCTCGCCGGTCTCGCTCGGCAGGTCCTGGACGGCCTGGGCGAGGTCGTGGGTGTTGATGAGGTTGCCGTTGTGACCCAGGGCGATCGAGCCGTCGGCAGTCGGGCGGAACGTCGGCTGGGCGTTCTGCCAGGTGCTGGCACCAGTGGTGGAGTAGCGGGAGTGACCGATCGCGAGGTGACCCTTGAGCGAGTCGAGCGTCGTCTCGTCGAAGACCTGCGAGACCAGGCCCATGTCCTTGTAGACGAGGATCTGACGCCCGTTGCTGACCGCGATGCCGGCCGACTCCTGGCCGCGGTGCTGCAGGGCGTAGAGACCGAAGTAGGTCAGCTTGGCGACGTCCTCCCCCGGCGCCCAGACCCCGAAGACGCCACAGGCGTCCTGCGGACCCTGGTCCTGGGGGTCCAGTGCGGCCGTCAGGCGACCGTCGCCACCGAGACGTTGTCCACGACTACTCAGGTAGGGCACGGCCCCAGTCTAGGAGATCACCCGCCTGGTGCCCGCATCCGCCGTAACATGGGACCCACCCCCGCTGACCGAAGGCTTCCCCCGTGACACTCGACGCCCACACGCCCCGTGTGAAGCAGTTCGACGTCACCACGTGGTCGGACGCGGCGGCTCGCGGCACGCTCCAGCTGATCGCCGAGTCGGTCGCGCAGATGGTGCGCTTCGAGGTCGCCAACATCAGCGCCGTGCTCGACGGGATCCTCTACTCGGTCGCCATCGAGGGCGGGGAGGAGGTGAAGGTCGCGGTCACCGGCCTGCGCACGCCGATCCACTACGTCCTCGACGAGCTCGAGCTGGCGGACGACTGGGGCCGGTTCAAGTTCGTGCCGCACGAGCGGATGGCCGAGGACGACCCGTTCCGCTGGATCCCCGAGTTCGTGCCGGGCGAGGGTGCCGACGCCTGGCACCCGCACGACGCCCTTCTCGCACCCCTCTACAGCGTCGCCGGTGACCTGCAGGGCCTGCTGTCGATCGACCTCCCGATCAGCGGCGCTCGCCCCGACGCCACGCAGCGCAACCTGCTCGAGCGCTACGCCGCGCAGGCCGAGCGAGCCCTGCAGAACGCCTTCGAGCGCGAGGCCCTGGCCCAGCGACTCCGCCTCACCGAGGCGGCGCGCCGGGTCGTGCAGCTCGCGGTGTCGCGACCCGACATCGACGTCGCGCTCGACGAGTGCCGACCAGCCCTGCTCGACGGCTTCCGCGCTGACGACGTCCTGATCCGCACCTACGGCGACGAGCTCGCCGGCAGCGGGGGCACCGCACCGCGCCAGGTCCCCGAACGCCTCCGGCAGCAGCTCCGCGAGCTTGCGCACACCTACTGGGCCTCACAGCGGGTCGCGATCCTGCACCCGGGTCGCGAGGAGAGCGAGGCACTGGAGCCCGAGCAGCACGCCGCACTGCTCGCCGCGCTCCGCGGTCTCGGTCACGCCTCCGGCATGCTCGTGCCGCTCGGGGTCGGCAGCCGGTGCCTCGGTCACCTGATCCTGCTCCGCTCCCACGACGACCTGCGGTGGACGACCGACGAGCAGGTCGGCGCCCTCGAGGTCGCCCGCGACATCGGGCACGCCGTCCTCGCCTCGCGCAACCTGATGCGCGAGCAGCGCCTGGTCGCCGAGCTGCGCGAGCTCGACACCTACAAGACCCAGCTGCTCTCCACGGTCTCGCACGAGCTGAAGAATCCGCTGGGCGCCATCACGGGTCACCTCGAGCTGGTCGTCGCCTCCGAGGACCTGTCGCGCGACATGCTCTTCTCCCTGGGGGCCATGGGGCGGGCCACCACCCGGATCACGCGGGTCGTCGAGGACCTGCTAACGCTGGCCAAGCTCGAGGACCCCGACGCCCGCGAGAGCGCCGCCGAGCTCGACCTGTGTCCGGCGCTCGTCGCCGCGGTGGACTCCACTGCGTTCCTGGCCTCCCAGCGGGGGGTGCGGGTCAGCCTCGAGCTGCCGGACGCGCCGCTCCTGGTGTCCGGCACACCCGAGGGCCTCGAACGGGTCTTCGCCAACCTGGTCAGCAACGCCGTGAAGTACACGCCCCGCGACGGGAGCGTGACCCTGGAGGTCGCGACCACCGAAATCGACCCCGACGTCGAGGTGGGCCGCTCCGGGTCCGAGGTCGTGGTGAGCGTCACCGACGAGGGCATCGGCATCTCGGCCGAGGACCAAGCGCACCTGTTCGACGAGTTCTTCCGCTCGACCAACCCGGCCGCCCTGGCCGAGCCCGGCACCGGCCTGGGCCTGGCGATCTCGGCCCGCATCGTGGAGACCCTCGGGGGTCGGATCGAGGTCGACTCGATCCTCGGCGAGGGCAGCACGTTCCGTGTCGTCCTCCCCGCTCCCCGGGCCTGAGCAGCCGGCCCGACGCGACCTGACGCGACCTGGCGCAAGGACGCCGAAGACGTGGGAACAGGTCGCGACGCGGCTTGGGGGGGGTGTCGCGCGCCGCGACCTGTGATCAGGGGTGCCGTCTCGTCACGGCATGTTGCGAGCGCCCTCCTCGACGGCTTCGCGGATACGGGCGTAGGTGCCGCAGCGACAGATGTTGCGGATGTCGTCGAGGTCCGACTCGCGCAGGGTGCGTCCCTCGCGCCGTACCTTCTTGACGGTGGCGACCGCGGCCATGATCTGGCCCGGCTGGCAGTAGCCGCACTGGGCGACGTCACGGTTGATCCACGCCTGCTGCATCGGGTGCAGCTCCTCCCCGACGGTGTCGGGAAGTCCCTCGATGGTGGTGACCTCGTCCTTCTTCTTCAGGTCACCGACCTTGACCGAGCAGGGGTTGAAGGCCTTGCCGTTGATGTGCGAGGTGCACGCCTTGCACACGTTGATCCCGCAGCCGTACTTGGGGCCGGTGACCCCGAGCAGGTCGCGCAGGACCCAGAGGACGCGGACGTCGTCGTTCACGTTCACCGTGACGGGCTTGCCGTTGAGGATGAAGGTCTGCTTGGGCATCGCTGTGGTCTCCTTCGTCTCTCAGTAGGTGAACTTGAGGCCGTTGGTGGGCGACTTCGGCACGGGCGGCACGAACGTCTTGGGCTTGAACGAGATGTCGGCGTGGTTGATGGGGAAGTACGTCGGCACCTCGCCGGTCGCCCGGGCGTAGGCGCACGCCACGGCGGCAGCCGAGGCCGGCACGCCGGCCTCGCCGGCGCCACCCGGCTGGTCGACACCGGGATCCATGATGTGCACGTCGATCGAGGTCGGGACGTTCCACTGCCGGGGGTAGTAGTAGTTGTCCCAGCTGGCCTCGAGGAACTTGCCGTTGCGCAGGTGACAGCTGCTCGTCAGGGTCAGGGCCATACCGTCCATGAAGCCGCCCTGCATCTGCGCCTCGAGCCCACGCGGGTTGATGACCAGGCCGGCGTCGACCGCCATCACGACCTTGGTGACGCGAGGACCGGTCACCGCGTTGAAACGCTGGCGGTTGACGGTGCTCGGCCGGGTGTCGATCTCGACGAGCACGGCCGTCGCACCCTTGTACTCCTTGTGGACCGCGATGCCCTGGGCCCGGTGGGCAGGCATCTTGCGACCCCAGTTGCCCTCCTCGGCGACCTTCTCGAGGCAGGCGCGGGTGCGGTCGTCCTTGATGAACTTGAGCCGGAACTCCAGCGGATCCATCTTCATCTTCTTCGCCATCATGTCGATGACGAGCTCGCTGGCGACGGCGGTGTCGGGCGAGTAGATGTTGCGCATGCTGCCGGTGTTGAACCGGTCGTCGGTCTCGTTGAGCAGCTGCGTGACGGCACCGAAGTTGTAAGGCAGCTCCTGGGTGAGGGCGAAGATCGTCTGGGAGAACCCGAAACCACCGAGCGCACGACCGACCTCGGTCGGTGCCTCGTCGATCGTCGAGGTGATGATCTCGCCGAGCCCGTGGCTGAAGTCGGTGACGACGCTGGTGTTGCGCTGCTCGAAGCTGAGCACCTCACCGGCGAGCATCGTGGCGCGGATGCGCGAGGTGCACATCGGGTGCAGCCGGCCCTGGCGGGGCTCGTCGGCGCGGTGCCACATCAGGCGCACCGGCTTCTTCATCTTCTTCGAGACCTGGGCCGCCTCGATGGCGGCGTCACTGAACAGCTTGTGCCCGAAGGAGCCGCCGCTGGTGATGACGTTGACCTTGACCTGGTCCTGGTTCATCCCGAGCGCCTGGGCGATGTTCTGCTGGGCCAGGATCGGGACCTTGAGGCCGGCCCAGATCTCTGCGGAGTCCTCTCGGACGTCGGCGATCGCGCAGTTGGGCTCGAGCGCAGCGCTGCTGCGGAAGGCGAAGGTGAAGTCGGCGTCGACCTGCTGGGCGAGGATCGGGACGCTGGGCACGACCATCGGCAGCTCGGCGCGGCGCAGGCCGGCGAGGATCGTCTGGTCGGACTCACCCTCGGCACTGCCGTCCTTCCACACGACCTCCATCTCGCGGATCGCGTCGATGCACTGGCCGAACGTGCGGGCGCGGACGGCGATGCCCGTGGGCACCTTGACCACGTGCGTGACGCCGGGCATCCGCTTGATCTTCTTGCGGTTCTTCAGCCGCTTCGGCGTGCCGTTGAGCGTGGGCGCGCGGCAGATCATGGTCGGCAGCGCACCGGGGATGTCGAGGTCCATCGAGAACTGCTTCTGGCCCGTCACCGCGGCCAGGGCGTCGTCGCGGTTGTGGGGCTTGCCGACCACCTTGTGCTCGGAGGTCGCCTTGAGCGCGACCTCGACCTGCTTGGTCGAGGAGCTGGCGGCCTTCGTGGCGAGCTCGCCGTAGGTGATCGTGGACCCGTCGGGCGCCTCGATCAGGCCCTCGAAGGTGCGCAGGCGCGCCACGGCGTAACCGAGCTCGATCGCGGCGGCGTCGAGCAGGGCGTTGCGCGCGATCGCGGCCGCCACCCGGATCGGGGTGTAGGTCGACACGGTCGTGTTGGACCCGCCGGTGAGCTGGTTGAACATCAGCTCGGGACGAGCCGGCGCGAGGCTGACCTTCACCTTCGAGACCGGCAGGTCGAGCTCCTCGGCGAGGATCATCGCGGTCGAGGTGGTGATGCCCTGGCCGACCTCGGCGCGAGGGATCGCGAAGGAGGCGGTGCCGTCGGAGTTGATGGTCACCGAGATCATCGCGGACGTCGGGAGCGCGGCGTCGGTCTGGAGGTCCTCGAGGTCGTAGAGCTCGGGGATCTGGGGGGCGGAGGGGATCACCGCGGACGCGCGCTGCGGGGTCGCGAACTCGGCGGCTGCGATCAGGGTCGTGCCGCCGACCACGTAGCCGAGGAAGTGCCGGCGTCCGAGCCCGGAAGGCGTCGTACCGGCGCCGTCGTTGTGCACGCTGTCAGTGCTGCTCGTCGTGTTCGAGACCGACATGTCGACACCTCGTGTTCCTGCCCGCACCCCGAAGTGGGCTTCGGCGTTGATGCGCGAGCACGGCCAACTGTGTCACCCATCACAGGCAAATTTAATGCCCTGTGTGCTCACCATCACGCCGCCAAGTCTGTGCAATCCGCACACCGTCACCTACCCCGGCGCAGGCGACCTTCAGCGGGCCAGGCGGAGCCGCCAGGCGCGCAGCGCGAGGTCGAGATCGACGGGCACGGCCTCGTCGGCGAGCCGGTGCCCGGTGAGCTCGGTGAAGCGGTGCAGCCGGTTGGCGACGGTGTTGCGGTGGCAGTGCACCACCGCGGCGGTGCGGGTCGCCGAACCGCCGGAGGCGACCCAGGCGAGCAGGGTGTCGGTGAGAGCCCGTGACTCCCCCTGCGCCAGCGCGAGCACCGGACCGAGCCAGCGCTCCACCAGGCGTGAGGCGACCTCCGGAGAGCCCAGGAGCAGCGCCTCGGGGAGCCGGTCGTCGAAGCGCGCCAGGCCGGTGACCTTGCCCTGGGCCCGCAGCGCGAGGGACGCCTGCACGTAGCCCTGCTCGACCGCGCTGAGCCCGCGCAGCACCGAGGAGACCCCCAGGGAGCCCTCGACCGTCGAGGCCAGGCGGTCGAGGGCGACCAAGACCTCGCGCGGGGAGTCGTCACGCAGCGCGACCAGCCCGACCACGTCGGCAGTACGTCGTACCCAAGCCGTCGCGTGGGGCGCCAGCGCCTGCTCGGCCGTGCGCAGCCGCAGCTCGGTCGCGACGACGACCACCAGCTCGGCGTCGGCGGGCAGGTCGAGCAGCAACGAGGCCTCCCGGGCGAACCCCGGCTCGCGGGCGCGACCGCCGAGCACGCCCTCCCACAGCTCGGCGCGCTGCTGCTCGTCGGCGCGCACGAGCGTGAGCTCCTGGTGGTGGTAGGCCGTGGCGACCTGGCCGGAGGTCGCGTCGACGACCTCCCACAGCAGGGTGCCGATCTCTCGGACCTCGGCGGCGTCGAGAGTCGACTCGCCCTCGACCACGAGGTCGTCCCAGATCAGGCGCCCGCCAATGCGGAACGAGCGCAGCACGTCGGCGAGTGCGAGGCCCTGCTCCGCACGCCGCCGGCCCGTCTCGCGGGCGGCGCCGTAGATCGGCTCGTCCTCGGGAGGGAGGCCGTCCTGACCGAGCGCGTCGCGCAGCATCTGGAGGATCCGGTCGATGTTGTCGTGACAGGAGTGGCGCAGGTCGTCACGGGTCACCGTCGAGCTCGCCTGGTAGGAGGCGTTGTCGCGCACGATCGTGTCGACCAGACGGTCGGTGATCGCCTCCACCCGCTGCGAGCGGTGCTCGGCGAGGAAGGCGAGGGTCGACTCGCGCGCGGCGGGCATCAGCGGGCGTCGGTCTCGGAGGTGGACGGTCGGATCGGACTCACGACCCCAGGTTGCGGAGCAGGAACGCCTCGGCCAGCACGACCTTCTCGAACTCGCCGAGGTGCAGGCCCTCGTTGGCCCCGTGGGCGCGGGTGTCGGGGTCCTCGACGCCGGTCACCAGCACGCTGGCCTCCGGGAACGCCTCGAGGAACTCGGCGATGAACGGGATCGAGCCGCCCACGCCCATGTCGACGGGCTCGGTGCCGTCCCAGGCCTCGGCGAACGCCGCGCGGGCGGCGTCGTACGCCGGACCGGTGGCGTCGATCTGGGTGGCCTCGCCGGTGTCGCTGGTGACCATCGTGAGCTGCGCGCCCCACGGCACGTGCTGCTCGAGGTGGCGGCGCAGGGCGGCCTCCGCGCTCGCGGTCGTGTCGCCGGGGGCGATGCGCATGCTGAGGCGCGCACGGGCCGCGGGGACGAGGGTGTTGGAGGCGCCCTGGACCTTGGGGGCGTCGAGACCGGTGATGCTCAGCGAGGGCTTGGTCCACAGCCGCTCGACGACCGAGTCGCTGCCGATCCACTGGACGTCGGGGTGGGCCCCGGACTCGGCGCGCAGACGCTCCTCGGGGTACTCCACGTCGGCCGCGGGGCCGCTGTGCAGGCCCTCGACCGCGACGTTGCCGGCGTCGTCGTGCAGCGAGGCGATGAGACGGCTCAGGGCCATCAGGGCGTCGGGCACGAGCCCGCCCCACATGCCCGAGTGGACGGCGTGGGTCAGCGTGCGGACCTCGACGTCGATGCGCACGAGGCCGCGCAGGCTGGTGGTCAGCGCGGGCACGCCGATGTCCCAGTTGCCGGAGTCGGCGATCACGATGACGTCGGCGCGCAACGCCTCCTGGTGCTCCTTCAGCAGGGCCGGGAGCGACTCGGACCCGACCTCCTCCTCGCCCTCGATGAACATCGTCACGCTCACCGGCAGGTCGTCGCCGTACACCCGCAGCGCCCCGAGGTGGGCGGCGATGCCGGCCTTGTCGTCGGCGGCACCGCGCGCGAAGAGCCGTCGTCCGCTGGGCGAGTCTCGCTCGGTGGGCTCGAAGGGCGCGGAGTCCCAGTCGGCGTGGTCGTTCTCGGGCTGGACGTCGTGGTGGGCGTAGAGCAGGACCGTCGGCGCTCCTGCAGGGCCGGGCTTGTGGGCGATCACGGCCGGCGCGCCGCCGTCGGCGCTGACGATGTCGACGCTCGCGAAGTTCTCGGCCCGGAACAGCTCGGCCACGGCCTCGGCGCTGCGCTGCACCTCGGCGGCGCGCTCGGGATCGGCACTGACGGACTCGATCCGCACGAGGTCCTCGAGGTCCTGGCGGATGCCCGGGAGGAGGTCGTTGACCGCACTGCGGATGTCGTCGCTGGTCTTCGCACTCATGGTCGCAATCTATCCGGTGGGGCCATGTCGGTGCGTCCGCGGTAGTCCCTGTCGAAGTGGCCCCTCCCGCGGCACTCCAGGGGCCATTTCGTCCGGGACTAGCCCGATCGGTGGCCCGGTCGGTGGCCCGGCGGGTGGAGCGGGAGGTACGACGTCAGGTCGGTGCGCTCGCCGGACGCGGTGACCACGCCGCGGGCGACGGCGTCGCTCCAGGCCAGCGTGCCGGAGGCGAGGCCGATCCACGTGAGGGCGTCGGTCTCGATGACTGCCGGCGGGGTGCCGCGGGTGTGCCGGACGCCGGGGATCACCTGCACGGCGGCGTACGGCGGCACGCGCACCTCGACCGACGCACCCGGGGCGCGCGACTCGAGCACCGCCATGAAGTGCTTGACGAGCAGGCGCAGGTCGCTGCCCTCGGCCTCGTCGTCGGCCACCCGGGCCAGGCTGACAGCGACGTCCACGGGGTCGGCGATACGCAGGCGAGCAGGCACCCGGTGATGCTAGTCAGCGACCGCGCGCCCTCCGGCGCCGGAGGGGCCGGGGTGTACAACAGGCCCATGGACCCACACCTCTCCGGACGCGCCGCCCGCCAGCTCGAGACCCTCCACGCGATGTGCTATTTCATCCCCGAGGTGGAGACCGAGCTCGTCGGGCTCGGCATGCGCCCGGGCCGCGCGAGCTACTTCGCGCAGCGCTCGGCCGCGATGGGTCGCGTCGGCGCCGGACCGGTCGTGTCGTCGTTCTACGTCTTCAACCCGGCGATGGTCGCCAAGCTCGTGCCGGCCTGCTGGGACGCCGTCGAGCCCGAGGCCGTCCTGGCCGCGCGGCTGCGCGCCGTCGACGCGGGCTACCGCCGCCTGCTCGGCGACGAGGCCCTGAGCGACCCCGGCCTGGCCGAGGCGGCCGACCTGATCCGCGGGGGTGTCGCCGCGTGCGACCCCGGCGGCCGGGCCCTGTACGCCGCGCACGCCGACCTGGCGTGGCCCGAGGAGCCCCACCTGGCGCTGTGGCACGGACTGACCCTGCTGCGCGAGTACCGCGGCGACGGCCACGTGGCGGCCCTGCTCTCGGCCGGGCTCAACGGCATCGAGTCCCTGGTCTCCCACGTGGCCACCGGCACCGGCTTCACCGTGCCGGCGGCGCAGGTCACCCGCGCGTGGTCGGAGGAGCAGTGGGCCGCCACGTGCGCCTCGTTGGCCGAGCGCGGGATCCTGGATGCCGACGGCGCACTGACCCCCGAGGGCGAGGCCCTGCGGCTCTCGGTCGAGACCGCCACCGACGAGCTCGGCGCCGCACCCTGGGACGCCATCGGCGAGGACGGCGTCAAGCGCCTCAAGGAGGTCGGGATGCCGCTGGTGAAGGGCATGCTCGCAGGCGGGGTCTTCCCCGCCGGCGTCTTCGCCTGAGCCCTCGGCCTCGACCCCGACCGGGTCAGGCGATCGTGTCGAGGATCGCCAACGTGCGTGACCACGTCTCGGAGGTCACGTCGATGACGACGAAGTGGTCGCCGCCCTCGATCGTGACCAGCTCGGCCGTGCCGCCTGCGGCGCCGGCGGCGGCGACGTACTGCTCGGACTGGGAGTAGGGAACGTTGGCGTCGTCGGTGCCGTGCAGGCACCACACGGGCTGCTCGAGCGGCACTTGCTGCTGCGGGTCGAGGGGCACGTCTTCCGGGCCGGGTGCGTGGCCGAGCAGGTCGGCGACCGCGCCGGCACCCAGGTTCGCGGCGTCGGCACCGACGAGGTCGAGGACGCCGGCCTGGCTGATCACGTGCGTGACGTCGACCCCGCCCTCCCATGCCGGGTAGCGGCCGCGCGAGGCCGCCCACGTCGCCAGGTGACCGCCGGCGGAGTGCCCGAGCGTGATCACGGTCGAGGTGTCGACGCCCAGGTCGGCCAGCTTGTCGATGCCGGCCGCGACGTCGTCGAAGGTCTCGGGATTGCCCCCGCCCCCGCCCACACCGGTGCCGGTACGGCGGTACTCCAGGTTCCAGGCCGCCCACCCCGCAGCCGCGAGGCTCGTGGCCAGCGGTGCGCCCAGGGTCAGGTCGTACTGGTCACGCCAGAACCCGCCGTGGATGACCACCACCACGCCGCGCGGGGTGCCCTGGGGCAGGTAGAGGTCGCCGTACTGGCTGGGGTCCTCGCCGTAGGTGATCCGCTCCACCGATCGGTCTCCGTCCGTGCTCGTGGGGTCGGCCGCCGAGACCCCCGGGGTGCTGCTCGTCGTGGTCGCGTCCCGGGAGCAGGCTCCCAGCGCGGCCACGAGACCGGCGGCCGAGAGCCCGAGGAGCCCTCGGCGCGCGATCACGCCAGGGCGAGCGGGAGGGTCTTGGTCCAGGTCGAGCGCAGCTCGAGGAGGTTGACCTCGAAGGCACCCTCGATGCTGAGCACGTCACCGCCGGTGGTGCCGATCTCGGTGGCGGGGACGCCGTGCTCGGCGGCCAGCGCGACCAGGCGCTCGACGTCGTCGTGCGGCACGGTCACGACGCACCGGCCTGCCGACTCGGAGAACAGGGCCACGAACGGGTCGTCGACCACCGAGGTCAGGTCGACCGTGACGCCGCACATGTTGCGCAACGACGACTCGACGAGGGTCTGCGCGAGACCGCCGTCGGAGAGGTCGTGGGCACTCGTGACGAGTCCGACCGCCGCGTGCAGGAGCTCGGCGAGCGAGCGCTCGGCGGCGAGGTCGACCCGCGGCGGCAGGCCACCGAGGTGCTGGTGCACGACGTGGGCCCACTCCGAGCCCGAGAGCTCCTCGCGGGTCGCGCCGAGCAGGACGACGGTCTCGCCGAGGTCGTCGCCCTCGACGGAGCGCCAGGCCGTCGGCGTACGACGGGTGACGTCCTCGATGACGCCGAGCACGGCGACCACGGGCGTGGGCAGGATCGCGGTCTCGCCGGTCTGGTTGTAGAGGCTGACGTTGCCGCCGGTGACGGGGATGCCGAGCTCGAGGCAGGCGTCCTTGAGGCCGCGGCAGGCCTCGGCGAACTGCCACATCACGTCGGGGTCCTCGGGCGAGCCGAAGTTGAGGCAGTCGGAGATCGCCAGCGGGACGGCGCCGCCGGTGGCGACGTTGCGGTAGGACTCGGCGAGCGCGAGCTGGGCGCCGGTGTAGGGGTCGAGCTTGGCGAAGCGACCGTTGCAGTCGGTGGAGACCGCGACCCCGAGGTTGGTCTCCTCGTCGACGCGGATCATGCCCGAGTCGGAGGGCTGGGAGAGCACCGTGTTGCCGCGCACGTAGCGGTCGTACTGGTCGGTGATCCACGACTTGTCGCAGAGGTTGGGGCTGGCCACGAGCTGGAGCAGGGTCTCGCGCAGCTCGTGAATCAGCTCGCGCTGACGCTTGGTCAGATT
>NZ_JAXMNS010000026.1:0-15109 GCF_034670285.1 Nocardioides sp.
GCCGGTAGCCCGACCCGCAGGTCTTGCTCCCCGCCGCTCCCTGGCGACAAAGAGAACATTAGGACGGATCCAGCGGATGCACAAATCGAATCGTTGTAACGCAGACCACATCGACGTTTGTGCAGGTCAGGGGCGGTATGGCGTCACGGAGCCGTCAGCGAACAGGTCTCGGCGAGGGTCGAGCAGCCGGCCAGGCGCAGCGCGTCGACGACCTCGGACTGCAGGATCTGGAGGGTCGAGCGCACTCGTTCCTCTCCCCCGGCGGCCAGCGCCAGCAGCGGCGTACGACCGCAGAAGACGCCCCGCGCCCCCAGGGCCAATGCCGTGACCACGTCGAGGCCGCTGCGGATCCCGCCGTCCACGTAGACCTCGGCCCGGTCGCCCACCGCGGCGACCACGCCCGGCAGCGCGGCCCGGGTGCTCGCGGCGCGATCGAGCTGTCGACCACCGTGGTTGGAGACCCACACCGCTGCAGCACCCGCGTCGAGGCACCGCAGCGCATCGTCGCCGCGCAGCACCCCCTTGACCACCACGGGGAGGCCGGTGAGCTCGTGCAGCCACTGGAGGTCCTCGGCCCGCAGGTCCTGGGCGTGCTCGGCCCCCGGGGTCTCCCCCCGCACGACCGCGGGGTGGTTGTGGCCGTAGATGCCACTCAGGTCGCCGAAGGCTTCGTCGTCCAGGTCGTACTTGGCACCGGGCACCGGGGTGTCGACGGTGAGGACGATCGCCCGGGCACCGGCGGCGGCCGCAGCACCGAAGGTGGAAGCGATGAGCGCGCGGTCGGCGGTGACGTAGGCCTGGAGCCACCAGCTCACCCCGGTGGCGCCGATCTCGGCGAACGCGGTGCCGGCGTTGCTCGAGACCACCAGGAGGGTGCCGGCCTCGGCGGCGGCACGCGCCATCGCCAGCTCGCCGTCCGGGTGCGCCAGTCGCTGCATCGAGGTGGGCGCGATCGCCAGGGGTTGTGCGAGAGACGTGCCGAGGAGGCTGGTCGCGGTCTCCGGGCGCCGTACGTCGCGCAGGACGTGCGGCCACAACCGGACGTCGGTCCAGGCCGTGAGCGACTCGGCGAGACTCACCTCGTCGCGTGCCCCCGCGGCGAAGTAGCGCCAGACGTGCTCGGGCAGTGAGGCGCGGGCATCAGCCTCGAGCTGCTCGTGCCACCGCTGCGCGCCCACGTCTGCTCCTCAGCGGATCTCGATGCCGGCGAACTTCTTCTTGCCCCGGCGCAGCACCAACCAGGAGCCGCCGATCAGATCGGCGTCGACGACCGCGGCCTCTGGGTCCTCGACCCGCTGGTTGTTGAGGTAGGCGCCGCCCTCGGTGATCGTGCGACGGGCATCGCCCTTGCTGCTCGCGAGTCCCGAGGCCACGAGCAGGTCGGTCACGGTGGGCAGCGCGTCCCCGCGCTCGACCGTCGTCGACCCCGCCTCGCTCAAGGCGGCGGCGAGGGTGCGTGCGTTCAGCGCCGTGAGGTCTCCTCCCCCGAAGAGCGCACCGGCCGCGGCCTTGGCCTGCTCGGTCTCCTCTGCGCCGTGGACGAAGGTGGTGACGGCGTCGGCGAGGACCTTCTGGGCCTCACGGAGGAACGGCTTCTCGGCGTGCCGCTGCTCGAGAGCCTCGATCTCCTCACGCGTCAGGAAGGTGAAGATCCGCAGCATCTCGCCGACCTTCTCGTCCTCGACGTTGAGCCAGAACTGGTGGAAGGCGTAAGGCGACATCATCGTCGGGTCCAGCCACAGGGCCCCGCCCTCGGTCTTGCCGTACTTCGTGCCGTCCGCCTTGGTGATGAGCGGGGTGGCGAAGGCGTGCGCGGCTCCCCCGTCGGCACGCCGGATGAGCTCGGCGCCGCCGGTGAGGTTGCCCCACTGGTCCGAACCACCGAACTGCAAGGTCACCTGGTGGGCGCGGTAGAGCGTCAGGAAGTCCATCGACTGGAGCAGGACGTAGCTGAACTCGGTGTAGCTGATCCCGGACTCGAGCCGGCGCTTCACCGTGTCGCGCGCCAGCATGCGGTTGACCGGGAAGTGCTTTCCGACGTCACGCAGGAAGTCGATGACCGACAACCCCTCGGTCCAGTCGTGGTTGTTGACCATCGTGGCGGAGTTGGAGCCCTCGAAGGAGAGGAAGGGCTCGATCTGACGACGTACGCGGCCGGTCCACTCCCGCACCGTGCCCGGGGAGTTGAGCGTGCGCTCGCCGGAGTCGCGCGGGTCACCGATCATCCCCGTCGCCCCACCGACCAGGATGAACGGCGTGTGGCCGGCGTCCTGGAGCCGGCGAGCCGTCGTCACCTGCACGAGGTTGCCCATGTGGAGGCTGGGCGCGGTCGGGTCGAAACCGACGTAGAACCTCACGCTGCCACCGCGCAGCGCCTCGCCGAGAGCGTCCACGTCGGTGGAGTGCGCAACGAGACCGCGCCACTGCAGGTCTTCGAGCAGCTGGGGGTCGACGGGCACCGCAGACATCGGGTCGTCCTCACTTCGGAACTGATGGGTGAACCTGGAACGGAGATCAGTCTTCCGCATGGGTCCGGTTCGAGGAGACCGGCACCCCGATCGGGACGGCAGCCAGTAGGTTGGGGCGGTCTGGAGGAGCTCAACAGTGATTGCAGGGAGATACACGCGCGACCGCGAGATCGGCCGTGGCGGCATGGGCGCGGTCTGGCTCGGTCGTGACGAGGTCCTCGGGCGACCCGTCGCCATCAAGAGCGTGGGCAGCGCGCCGGGCGGCGACAACCCTGACCTGGCCCGCGCCGAGCGCGAGGCCAAGATCGCCGCAGGTCTCAACCACCCGCACATCGTCGGCGTCTACGACCTGGTGCTGGAGGACGACCGCCAGTGGCTGGTGATGGAGTACGTCGAGGGGATGACCCTCAGCGAGCTCGTGCGCAGCAAGGGCCCGCTCAGCCCTGACGAGGCGGCGCCGATCATCGCCCAGGCGGCGTCGGCGCTGGCCGCCGCGCACGCCAACGGGATCGTGCACCGCGACGTGAAGCCGAGCAACATCCTGGTCCGCGAGGACGGGCACGTGAAGCTCACCGACTTCGGGATCGCACGCGGGGTGACCGACCAGGCGCTCACCCAGACCGGTCTCGTGACCGGGTCTCCTGCCTACCTCGCCCCGGAGGTGGCGTCGGGGCACTGGGCGACTCCCGCCTGCGACGTCTGGTCACTCGGTGCGACGCTCTTCCACGCGCTGACCGGCAACCCGCCGTACGACGCCACCGACAACGTCCTCGGCGCGCTCTACCGGATCGTCAACGACCCGCCACCGCGCACCGACCTGGCCGGACGACTCGCGCCGCTGCTCGACGCCACGATGAGGACGTCCCCCACCGACCGATGGACGATGGCGCAGGTCGTGGGCTTCCTCGAGGGCCGTCCTGCCCCTCAGGTCGCGCCGGCACCACCCGCCCCCGCTGCTGCCCCGGCGCCTCGCCCGACCGAACCCGGCACCGCAGCCCTGACCCCGGCGTCCCAGGCATCCCGGGCATCCCGGGCATCCCGGGCATCCCGGCGCCGCGCGGTGCTGCCGGTGATCGTCTCGGCCGCGGTGGCCCTGCTCGTCGTGGCCGTCGTCGCCCTCGCGGTGCGGGACGACCCGCAGGAGGATCTCGCCGCCTCCCCCGACTCTGAGTCCTCAGCGACCCCGTCCGCGAGCCCCTCCCCGACGGACGAGCCCGACACCGAGACACCGAGCTCTCCGGCAGTGCCCACCACGAAGGATCTGCGCAGCTTCGTCGACTCCTACCTCACCCTGGCCAGCACCAAGCCGAAGCAGGCCTTCAAAATGCTCACCCCGGCCTTCCAGCGCGAGAGCACGCGCTACGAGGAGTTCTGGGGCAGCGTGAGCAACCCGCGGCTGCTGGACTTCACGGCCGACCCGTCCGCCCTCACGGTCAGCTACACCTACCGCTACCAGCGGCAGGGCGCGGGGCGCCAGGAGGACCTGGTGCAGCTGCAGCTCGTGGCTGCGGACGACGGATACCTGATCGCCGGCGAGCTGTGATGGACCTGCCCTCGCTCTACCGAGACCTGGTCGAGGACTCTCCGGACGGCATCTGGGTGTTCGACCTCGAGGGCCACACGCTCTACGCCAACTCCGCCTTCGCACGGCTGTACGGCGTCCCACCCGAGGACGTCCTCACGGTCTCGGCCTTCGACGTCCTCGACGAGACCGGGAAGCAGCAGTTCCGGGAGCATCTCCAGCGCGTGCGCTCCGGGCCGACCGAGGATGAGGACGTCGAGGTGCTGTTCCACGACGTCCACGGCAACGGCACCTGGATCTTGGTGCGCGAGAGCCTCCAGCTCCAGGACGGCGAGGTCGCGGCGGTCGTCCACCGGATCCACTCCTACGACGACCGGCGCCGGGTGCTTGACGAGTTGCGCGCGAGCCGTGAGGCGTTGCGCGAGGCGCAGGACCTCGCACGGCTCGGGAGCTGGGTCTACGACATCCCCACCGGTCGATTCGAGTCGCTCGGCGGGGCGCCGCTCCTGCCCGAGGTGCAGGAGGGCGACGACGGGTTTCAGCTGGACGACTTCCTCGCCCTCGCGCCGCTCGAGGACCGCGAGCGGCTACGGGTCTACGTGCAGGAGACGTTGTCGCGCACCGGTGAGTTCGAGGTCGACGTCCGACTCGGCGAGCCTGACGACTGGGTCGACCTCCGGCTGCGCGGAGCCGTGCTCGCCGATGCCGACGGGACCCCGGTGCGTGTCACCGGCACGCACCAGGACGTCACGGAGATGCGACTGGCCGAGCGTGCCCTGCGCGACGAGGTGACTCAGAGCGCCTTGATGAGGCGGGTCGCTGCTGCGGCCAACGAAGCACACTCGCTGAGCGAGGTGCTGAGCATCGTGCGACCACTGATCAGCGACCACGACGAGTGGATCAGGTCAGCCGCGTTCCGAGTCGACGAGGAGGGACTGCTCGAGCCGCTCGACGGCGACGTACGGAGCGAGGAGGTCGCCCTCGCCCGGTCGGCCGCGACGGGAGCCGCCCCCTTCGCCTGGAGCGGCGACGGCACCACCGTCGCCTTCCGGGTCGGCACCGACGGCCGGACCTACGGTGTGGGCACCATCACCGCATCCAAGCCGCCGCTTCGTCGCGACCTGGTGGAGGCCATGGTCTGGACGTTCTCGCTGCAGCTCGCCCGAGTGGCCGAGCGCGAGGAGAACGCCCGCGACCTGGCCGCGGCGCGCGATGCTGCAATGGCCGCCTCGCGGCAGAAGTCAGAGTTCCTCACCACGATGAGCCACGAGATCCGTACGCCGCTCAACGGCATCATCGGACTCACCGACCTGCTCCAGCGCACCGCCCTGGACCCCGAGCAGTACCGCCTCACGTCTGGCATGCAGGCCGCCGGTCACACGCTGCTGAGCGTGCTCAACGACGTGCTCGACTTCAGCAAGCTCGACGGCCGAGCCATCGAGCTGGAGCAGGTCGACGTCGACGTCCGCTCGCTCGTCGACCAGGTGTCCCGCGTGCTCTCCGGCGCCGCGCGCACCGGCGGCGTCGAGCTGGTGGTGTGGTGCGAGGCGTCGGTGCCCGCGGTCGTGCTGGGCGACCCGACCCGGCTGTCTCAGGTGCTGATGAACCTGGTGTCCAACGCGGTGAAGTTCACCGTCGACGGGGAGGTGGTCATCCGCGTCTCCCACCTCGAGGACGACGGGGAGCGGGTGCTGCTGCGCTTCGACGTGACCGACACCGGCATCGGCATCGCGCCCGAGCAGGTGGAGCGGCTCTTCGAACCGTTCACCCAGGCCGACGCCTCCACGACGCGACGCTTCGGTGGCACCGGCCTCGGGCTGTCGATCGCGCGCGAGGTCACCTCAGCGCTCGGCGGCGACCTGTCCTACTCGCCCAACCCGCAGGGCGGCAGCATCTTCTCCTTCTCGGTCTGGTGCCAGCGACACCCCGAGGGCGCGACCGATCTCGACGACTACGCGCGCACCTGGCTCACCGGGCGACGCATCCTCGTCGCCGACGGCTCTCCGCTGCGTGTTCCGGCGCTGCTCGAGCAGCTGCACTGGTGGGGCATGGAGGTCGACGTCGCGAAGGACGTCGCGACCGCCGACTCCCTGCTCGCGCTGGCCCTCGAGCGGGAGCAGCCCTACGGGGCCGTCCTGATCGACGCACGGTTGTCCGGCGGCGGCGGGATGGCCCTGGTCGGCAACGTGGCAGCCAACTCGGCCTACGACCGGGTCGCGATGGTCGTGATCGGCTCGGACCTCGAGATCGATCTCGCCCGGCTGCGCGAGGCCGGGGTCTCGGCCTTCCTCGACCGGCCGCTGTCGGCCGACGCGCTGCGCGCGACCCTGCTCGACCAGGTGGTCGGAGTCGCCACCCAACCGACCGGTCGCGCCGAGGTGGTCGCTCACGGCGCGAACCTCCCCCGGATCCTCGTCGTCGAGGACAACGTGGTGAACCAGATGGTCGCCAGCGGGATCCTGGTCTCGCTGGGCTACCGCCCCGAGGTCGCTCAGAACGGCGCCGAGGCGCTCGAGTTCCTGGCCCGCGACACCTTCGACGCCGTGCTCATGGACGTGCAGATGCCGGTGCTCGACGGGTACGCCGCGACCCGGACCCTGCGCGAGCGCGAGGCCGGCGACTCGCGGGTGCCCGTGATCGCAATGACCGCCGCAGCGATCGAGGGTGAGCGGGAGCGGTGCCTGGCGGCCGGGATGGACGAGTTCCTCACCAAGCCCATCGACCGGTCCGCGCTGAGCCAGACCCTCAGCCGCTGGATCGTGCGTCGCGACGAGTCCAGCGGTGGATCGACCGACCAGGTCGGCGACGACGTGCAGCTGCTTCCTCCCACCGACCCCATCCCGGGGCTGGACACCGTCCGGCTCGACATGCTTCGCGACCTCGACCCTGGGGACACGAGCTACATCGACCGCGCGATCGGGAACTTCCAGGCCAACTCCGTGGCAGCCGAGTCGGCGATCGCGGACTTCGTCGCCGCGGGTGACACCGTCGGTCTCAAGGCGTCGTCGCACAAGATCGCGGGGAGCGCCCTCAACCTCGGTGTGCACCGCGCCGGCGAGGCTGCGCGGGCCCTCGAGCAGCTGGCCACCGACGGGACGACGGACGGCGCCGACGCGCTCCTCGACGAGCTGCGCGAGGCGATGGCCGAAGGCCGGCGCCTCCTCCTCGACTACCAGGCGACCTACTCGGGCTGAGCCGACCTCGGCGCTCGCTTGCTGCAAGACATAGATGCCTGTCAACATAGACACATGTCTAAGCCTGCCCCCTCGGGCCGCCCCACCGTGCTCTTCGTCTGCGTGCACAACGCGGGTCGCTCCCAGATGGCGGCCGGCTACCTGCTGAGCCTCGGCGGGGGCCGGATCGAGGTGCTCTCGGCCGGCTCGATGCCCGCCGACAGCGTCAACCCGGCTGCCGTCGAGGCGATGGCCGAGGTCGGCATCGACATCACCTCGGCGACGCCGAAGGTGCTCACCACCGAGGCTGTTGAGACCTCTGACGTGGTCATCACGATGGGGTGCGGCGACGCCTGCCCCTACTTCCCGGGGAAGCGCTACGAGGACTGGGTGCTCGAGGACCCGGCAGGGCAGGGCATCGAGGCGGTGCGGCCGATCCGCGACGAGATCCGGAGGCGGGTCGAGGCCCTGCTCAGCGAACTGCTGACCGTCTGACCTCAGCGCGCCAGCAGCTCGCGGACGACCGACGGCAGTCGCCGCGCGTCGATCTTCGAGATGCACTGAGCCACCCCGAGCTCCTTGGCGGCAGCCTCGAGGTTGCGGTCGAGGTGGGCCGAGAAGACCACGATCATCTGCTCGGGGTTGTGCTCGAGCATCGAGGCCGCCACCTCGAGACCGGTCATGCCCGGCATCCGACTGTCGAGGACGACCACCGCAGGCGAGGGCGGCGGGTCGAGACGGAAGAACTCGTCGAGTGCTTCAGCGCCGTCAGCGGCCTCGACCACGTGCAGGCCGTCGATCTCGAGCAGCATCCTGCTCAGGTCGCGCATGTCGGGCTCGTCGTCGACGACCAGGATCGTAGGGACCTCCGAGCCGGTCGCGGTCGTCATGCTGTCCTCATTCGGGTTGGTCGACTGATTGGTGCTGACTCTAGACCCCCACGGGCATCGTGCTGGGGAGTTCCACCACAAAGGTCGTCGCTCCGCCCGGCTCGCTCTGAGCCCAGATACGACCGTCGTGGTCCTCCACGATACGTCGAGAGATGTAGAGCCCCAGTCCGGTGCCGGACACCGTGCCGGTGCGGGTCCGCACAAACTTGTCGAAGATCCGCTCGAGCTGGTCGGCCTCGATGCCCACCCCGCGGTCGACGACGGTGAGGCGGACGACGCCGTCCAGCTCCTCGAGCGTCAGCGACACCGGTTCTCCCTGGCTGGCGAACTTGAGGGCGTTCTCGACCAGGTTCGACAGCACCTGCTGGATGCGGTCGGGATCAGCCTCGATCATCACGGGGTGGTCCGGCAGGTCCACGACGATCTCGGCGCCATCGCTCGCGAAGGCCTCGACCGACGTCCGCACCTCGTCGGCGAGGTCCATCGAGTGGCGCGCGTAGCCGAACTCGCCCGACTCGATGCTCTCGGTGTCGAGCACGTCGCGCGCGGTGGCCTGGAGCCGCCGGGCGTTGGCGTAGGCCCGACGCACGGCATCTCGGCGGTCGTCGTCGCTCATTGCCGGCCAGTGGTCCAGCGTGGTCTGCAAGAACCCGAGCACCCCGGAGACCGGTGTCCTCAGCTCGTGCGAGACCACGGAGATGAACTCCTCCTGCGCGCGGTGCAGCTCGAGCAACCGTTCCTGCTCCTCGCGGGAGCGCCGCAGCCGGCGCGCCAGCACGATCGTCAGGGTGAGCCCGACCGCGAGGAGGAGCAGCACCAAGACCAGCCCGGCTGTCTGCAACGGCCCCGCCAGTGGCGCGACGAACTCCGCCTCGTCCTGGACGAACACCACCTTCCACCCGACCGCGGGCACGTCCGCGCTGATCACCAGCGTGCCGTCGACGACGACGGGGAGCGCCCCGAGCGTCGAGAGGTCGAGGTCGTTCGCCGGCAGTCCCAGACCGACGGTCCGGGTGGTCGCCACCACGGTGGCGTTGGCATCGACGAAGCGCCAGGACGCCGTGCTCGCCGCGTCGTTCGCCAGTGCTTGGATCTCGAGGTTGAAGGCCGAGTCGGCAGTCAGCGCCTGCTCGAAGACGAAGGCACCACGCACGCTCGTGGGGTCCTGGCCCCGGATCGCCACGACGAAGGCGTAGGTCGGCAGCTCGGTGGTCAACCCCTCCGACTCGACCGGCAGCACCACGGCGGGGGCGTTGGCCAGGTCGGCCTTCACGTCGTCCCACCCCGCGGGTGCGTAGGTGGAGCCGAGCCGACCCGGGCGCAGGAGCACGCCCGAGGTGACGGCGTCCTGGCCGTCGACCAGGAAGAAGCCCGACAGCGCCTCGGGGTCGATCGCGAAGGTGTCGAGCACGGCCTGGTCGGCCTCGCTGCCCCGCTCCAGCTCCCACGCCCGTGCACCCAGACCGGCCAGGGAGGCGTACGACGACTCGATCCGTGCGTTGAAGCTGTTCGCGGTGGATCGGACCTGCGCCTGCTTGGCGTCCTCGAGCGCCTGGGTGCCGTCGTCGGAGGCGATCTTGAGCAACGACACGATGATCGCCGCCACTGCGGCGACGGCGAGGAATGCCAACGCAGGCATCAGTCGATCACGAGTGCGTGTGGTCACGAGGGCCTCCCGAGCTTGATGGGTGGGTGGTCGGTCCCGAGGTGGACGAGCGGAAGGGTGCGGACGACATGCCGCCGAGCGGACCGTCGGTGTCACGGGCGAGCACGCGTGGGTAGGTCACGACGAAACGGGCGCCACCGCTGTCGCTCGCCTCCACCCGCGCCGTACCGCCCATCGTGAGCGCGAACTCGGTCACGATCGCCAGCCCCAGACCGGTGCCTCGGGTGCGCGTCACCTCGTCGCCCTCGCCGCGGTAGAAGCGGCTGAAGATCTGCTCGCGGTCGGTCTCGGCAATGCCCGGACCGTCGTCCTCGACGACGAGCAGCGCCTCGGTGTCGAGCGAGCGCACCAGGACCCGGATCGAGGTGCCCTGGGGCGTGTACTTGGTCGCGTTGCCGACGAGGTTGACCACGACGCGCTCCACGGCCTGCAGAGACCCCACGACCGTGGTGCCGTCGGGCGCGTCGACCCTGAGGTCGTGGTCGCGTCCGAGGTCGGGCTGGTCCGCCAGCACGCGAGTGACCACCTCGCCGAGGTCGAGAGCCTCATGCTCCTGGGCCAGCGAGCTGCCGCGCTCGATCCGGGAGAAGTCCAGCAGGTCCTCGACCATCCGGCTCAACCGCTGCGCATTGCGGTCGACCCGGTCGACGAGGTCGCGGGCCTTGTCGGGCTTCAGGACGTCCCAGTTCTCGTTGAGCAGGCTCGAGTAGCCCGCGATCGCCACCACGGGGGTCCTCAGCTCGTGAGACGCGGTCGACAAGAAGACCGACTTGAGCTCGTCGACGGCCCGCATCCGGTCGACGAGCCCCTGCTGCTGGGCGAAGGCCTCGGCGTTGGTCAGGGCGAAGGCGATGACGTCACCGGCCACCGTCAACGTGCGTACGTCGTGCTCATCGAGGTCGCTGCCCACCACGACGCCCAGGCGGGCCGCCGTGCGACCACTGCGCGCGAGCCTCAGCCACACCGAGGCTCCAGCGTCGACCTGCGCCATCCCGACGAGAAGCGGCCCTTCCGGCACCGGGACGCCCCACGTGAAGAGCGAGCGATCACCACCGACGACGGCCGTCGACAAGGTGATCCCGCGCACGTCGAGACCCACCGCGAGCTCGGTGGCCAGCGCCGGCAGCACGTCGGCCAGATCGAGGTGCTGCTGCGCCACCAGGGCCAGGGAGGTCACCGCAGCCTGGGAGGTCTGCAGGCGTTCGAGCTCGTGACGGTTGAGGCGGTCGGCGCGGTGTCTCAGGGCGACGCCCATGGCCGCCGCGACTCCGACGAGGCCCATCGCGAGGGCGACGATCCAGCTCAGGACCGGGATGCCCGCCGGCTCTGCCGTGACGGTGAGGGACCACTCCTCTCCGCCGGTCGGGAGGAAGACCACCGTGTGGGCGGGGCCCGAGCTCGGCAGCTCGTCCGGCACCGAGGCCACCTGCTGCTCGGGCCCGGCCACGGCGAGTCCCCCGCCGTCCGGCGTGATCTCGCGCAGCGTCGGCACCAGGTCGAGCTCGAGGGTGAGGTAGCCCCGAACCCGATCACGGCGGGCCTGCACGGTCGGGGCGACCCGCCCCGACTCGTAGACCGCCGCAACCACCAGTCCACTGTGCTGGACAACCATCTCGACGCGGCCGCACCACCGTCACGTTCTCGGCCGCGGTGACAGCCACCTCGCGCTGAGCGGCCACCTCGGCCACGTGACGGCCGGTCAGCAGGCTGAGCACCGCCGTGACCAGCATCAGCGAGCCGACCAGGAGCGCGGACCTCGAGATCCGGTGGCCGGTCACGGTGCGATCACGGCAGCCCGGAGCGCGCGGAGGTTTCCCTTGACCAGCAGGGGTACGTCGATGGCTGCTGCGCGCAGCCGCAGGTCGATGCCTTGATAGTTGGTGTAGAGCAGGACCCGAAGGTCGAGGTGCTCGCGGACCAGCCGCTCGGCCAGGCTCAGACCGTCCTCCCCCGGTGGCATCCGGTGGTCCAGGACGGCCACGTGCGGGTCGAGCGCCTCGATCATGAGCTGCGCCCGGGCGGCGTCGGGCGCGCCATGCACCTCGTGCCCCTCGAGACGGAGATCCATCAGCAGCAGGTCCAACGCGTCGGGATCGTTGTCTGCGACGACCACACGCGCCATCTACTTCTCCCCCCGGTGGTCACGACCAACTCGTCCCACCTGCATCAAACACCGGCAGGCCAGGCTTCGCAGGGAAAGCACCGAGTCACCTGGCGACGCTCCCGGGGCCGGCTGGCACGTCGGGGGAGGGCACCGGTGTGGTGAAGGAGAAGTTCGACCCCGGAGTCCCGGGACTGGGGAGGAACGCCGTGCGCCAGCTCGGCGTGGTGCTGGTGAACGCACCGGCGCTGGTCAGGTAGCGCCCCGCGCTGTCGATCACCGCGATCTCGACTGGAAGTGCGAGTGGGGCGGGTGGGGCTCGAACCCACGACCCAAGGATTATGAGTCCTCTGCTCTAACCGACTGAGCTACCGCCCCTGCGGACCAGAGCCTAGCGGCGGCAGATCCCGGGTCAGCCACCCACCGGACTCAGCCGGGCCGTCCTCGCTGCGTTGGCGTCTGCAACAGAGAATCCTTGTTAGTGTCGATGAATTCCCCAAGGATCTCCTGATTTTCGGACCGGGCCCCTTGGGGAGCCCTTTCACGCAAACCGAAGGAACTATCGATGCGCACGAGCACAAAGCTGACCAGCCTGGTCTCAGCCGCCGTCCTCAGCCTGACCCTGACCGCGTGCGGCAGTGGCGACGACGCCGTCACCGTCGGCTCGAAGGACTTCACCGAGAACATCCTGCTGGGCGAGATGCTGCTTCAGGCTCTCGAAGCGGAGGGAATCGAGGTGGAGGACAAGATCGACCTCGGCGGCACCGAGGTCAACCGTGGCGCGTTGACGAGCGGTGACATCGACGTCTACCCGGAGTACAACGGCACCGGCTGGACGGTCCACCTCGGCCAGGAGGACCCGAGCAGTGACCCGACCGAGCTCTACACGGTCACCGCGGAGAAGGACCTCGCGGACAACGAGATCAAGTGGGTCGGCCTGTCGCCGTTCAACGACACCTACGGCTTCGCGGCCAACGGTGACCTCTCCGCCTCCGACGGCCCCTTCGACCTCCAGGGAATGGCCGACTACCTCGAGGCCACCCCGGACGCCACCGTGTGCCTCGAGACCGAGTTCCCCGACCGGCCCGACGGACTGGTCCTCTTCGAGGACGCGACCGGCTACGAGCTCCCCGAGAGCCAGCAGCAGATCCTCGACACCGGTCTCATCTACACCGAGACCTCCGATGGCGCCTGCGACTTCGGCGAGGTCTTCACCACCGACGGACGGATCACCGAGCTCAACCTCGAGCTCGTCGAGGACCCGGGCGTCTTCATCCTCTACAACGTCTCCTACACGATGCCGGTCGACGTCTACGACGCCAACGCCGAGATCTACGACGAGGTCGTCGAGACGATCCTCGCCGGTCTCGACAACGAGAAGATGGCGTCGCTGAACGCTCAGGTCGACGTCGACGGCGTGCCGGCCTCCGACGTGGCTGCGGAGTACCTCACCGAGGTCGGGATCCTCTGACCCCCCTGTGCCGACTCTGAGTCGGCACCGACACACCGTGACGAACGCCGCCGTGCCCCGAGGGGCGCGGCGGCGTTCGTCGTACCGGTCGTACCGGTCGTGCTGGCGGGGCTCAGAGGCCGCGCGGGTGCAGGAAGCGTTCTGCCACAGCACCCAGCCAGTCGAAGGTCAGAGCGATGATCGCCACGAGGACGGCTCCGACGATGAGCACCGGGTTCTGGCTGAGCTTGATGCCCGAGCTGATGGTGATGCCGAGCCCGCCTCCGCCGATCAGGTAGGCCAGCGTCGACATGCCGATGTTGATGATCACCGCAGTGCGGATACCCGCCACGATGATCGGCACTGCCAGCGGCAGCTCGATTCGGGTCAGGATCAGGCGGTGGGTCATTCCCATGCCGCGGCCCGCCTCGATCACGCTGCGGTCCACCGCCTCGAGACCCACCATGGTGTTGCGCAGGACGGGGAGGAGTGCGTAGAGCGCCAGGGCGAAGACGACCGAGACCTTGCCCTGACCGCCGATGATGAGCGCGAGCACGATCAGTCCGTAGGCGGGGATCGCCTGGCCCGCGTTGGCAAAGCCGACGATGCCGGGCGCCACCCGACGGAAGGACGCGCGCGTCAGCAGGATCCCGAGGGGCACCGCGATCACGATCACGATCACGGTGGAAAAGAACGCGATGATGAGCGTGTCCTGGATCTGCGGCACGAGGTTCTCCGACCAGGCGAGGGCCGAGCGCTGCTGCCGCTTGGCGTTGGCCAGGTCCAGGCTCTGGTAGTAGACGTAGAGGACACCGGCCAGCGCCGCGATCAGGAACGGCGCCGCGATCAGTCCCCCGTCGCGGATCCGGGCCGAGACGTCCTTCTTGGTCTGCTTCTTTTCGGGGGGCGCCGACGGCGGTCTGTCGGTGACGCCCAGCGGCATGGCTTGACTCATGCGTTGGCCTCCAGGTCCTCGTAATGGCGCTGTGCCTCCCGCTGGGCGCGCCGTATCGCCTTGTTGAGGTCGCCCATCGACACGACACCCTGGAAGTGGCCCTCGGCATCGACGACCACGGTGAGCCCCGACGCGCTCTGCACCATCAGCTCGAGGGCTTCGAACAGGCTGCTCTCGCTGCGCAGCCACTCGTCGCCCACCGCTTCGCCGGCCGTCGCGTACGCAGACGGGCCAGCCGCGAGGTCCGAGGCCTGGAGCCACCGGATGGGGCTGCGGTGCTCGTCGACCAGGATCAGCCAGTCGTAGCCCGACTCGGCGAGCTTGGCTCGGCCGGTCTCCGGGGAGTCCTCGACGGAGATGTAGGGGTAGCCGGTGAACGTCACGGAGTCGACCTTGAGGAAATTCAGACCCTTGATCGTCGAACCGTTGCCGATGAAGTCGTTGACGAAGTCGTCGATCGGCCGGGCCAGGATCCGTTCGGGGGTGTCGACCTGGTGGATCGTGCTCCTCTCACCCAGGATCGCGATGCGGTCGCCCGGTGCAATGCCACGGTCGCGCAGGGCAGCGGCGAACCGGCAGGCACGGTTGTCGAGCTCCCGGTAGGTGAGGGCGGCGCCGCCGACGATTTCCTCAAGCGCGACTTTGTCGGGCGACAGCTCGGCTCGTTTGGCAGCGATGTCGACGATGCTGAACATCCGCGCCCCTCAGCGTGCCAAGCGGGGTTTGGACACAACGCGGATGACCCCTGCCGCCAACACCAGTCCGCGCTTCGAGACGCCGTCCATCGCCGGTCACTCCACCGCCGGGGACGGGCGCAGCCCGCGGTCGATCATGTCGGTAATGCTGTCGACCAGTGGATTGATGTCGCGCTCCGGCTCCCAGAT
>NZ_JAXMNS010000027.1:0-15094 GCF_034670285.1 Nocardioides sp.
CGATGATCAGCCTCACCGAGACCCTCGCCGAGGAGCTCGGGCCGAGGATCCGCGTCAACGCCGTCGCCCCGGCGGTGGTGAAGACCAAGTTCGCCGAGGCGCTCTACGTCGGCCGCGAGGAGGAAGCCGCTGCCGGCTACCCCCTCAAGCGGCTCGGCGAGCCCGACGACATCGGCAGCCTGGTGGCGTTCCTGCTCTCCGACGAGTCGTCCTGGATCACCGGCCAGACGATCGTCGCGGACGGCGGGGTCAGCCTCACCGGCGGTGTCTGACGCACCGTTGTTGTTTCGCCGAGTCGGCGCGTACTCGCGCCGACTCGGCACCCCACCTGGGGCACGAGCGGCCTGAGCGGCTTGAGAGGCTTGAGAGGGAGGAGAGGTTGATGGGACACGCACAGCTCGAGGGCAAGGGTGCCGTCGTCACGGGCGCCGGAGGGGGCATCGGCAAGGCCCTGGCGACCCGACTGGTGCAGGAGGGCGCCCGGGTCGTCGTCAACGACCTGAACGGCGAGATGGTCGAGGCCACCGCCGCCGAGATCGGGGCCTACGCCGTGCCCGGCGACTGCTCGTCGGCCGACGGCGTGGCTCACCTGATCGACTCCGCCACCGAGCACCTCGACAGCCTCGGAGTGTCGCTCGACATCTTCTGCGCCAACGCCGGCATCGACCGCACGCAGCCCGACAGCCTCCAGGCCTCCGACGACGACTGGGCGCTGATGCTCGACGTCAACGTGATGGCCCACGTGCGCGCCGCGCGCCTCCTGGCCCCCCGCTGGGTCGAGCGTGCTGCTGCCGGCGAGGAGGGCGGCCGCTTCGTCGTCACCGCCTCGGCCGCCGGACTGCTCACCATGATCGGCGCGGCTCCCTACTCGGTCACCAAGCACGCCGCCGTCGGGTTCGCCGAGTGGCTCTCGATGACGTACGGCGACCGCGGCGTCGCCGTCCAGGCCATCTGCCCGCAGGGCGTGCAGACCGCGATGCTCGAGCAGGCGGGCCCGCTCAAGGACCTCCTCTCCCACGACGAGGCGCTCGAGCCCGCGCAGGTCGCCGACGCCTGGGTCTCCTCCCTCGACGGCGGGCACTTCCTCGTCCTGCCGCACCCCGAGGTCGCCGGCTACTACGCCGCGCGTGCCGCCGACACCGACCGCTGGCTCGGCGGCATGCGCCGCCTGCAGTCGAAGGTCGACCTCTACGTCGAGTCCCTCGAGTCCCCCGAGACGCAGTCGTGACGCTCACTGGGCTCGACCTCGACGCCTACCGCCGGTGGTACGACGGCGTGCGACCCGGGGAGATCACCGGTGAGCTGTCCGGACGGCTGATCGCCGGCGGCAAGTCCAACCTCACCTACGAGGTCGGCGACGGCACGTCGACCTGGATCGTGCGACGTCCGCCGATGGGCCACGTGCAGGCGACCGCGCACGACATGGGTCGCGAGTTCACCGCGATGTCCGCCCTGGGCGGCACCGACGTGCCGGTCCCGACGATGCACGCCCTCTGCGACGACACCGACGTGATCGGCGCGCAGTTCTACGTGATGTCGAAGGTCGAGGGCATCGCCTACCGCACCGCCGACGAGCTCCGCACCCTCGGTCCCGACGTCACCGACCGGCTCGCCGGCGCCATGGTCGACGTCCTCGCGCGCCTGCACGCCGTCGACCCGCAGAGCGTCGGCCTCGGCGAGTTCGGCCGCCCGGCCGGCTTCCTCGAGCGGCAAGTACGACGGTGGGGCCGCCAGCTCGAGGGCTCGGCCACGCGTCCGCTGCCCGACGCCGACGCCCTGCTCTCACGGCTCGCTGCGAGCGTGCCGGCCGACGATGCCGCGCGTGACGCGTCGACGTCCGCGATCGTCCACGGCGACTACCGCCTCGACAACCTGCTCACGCTGGCCGACGACGCACACCGGGACCAGCCCGTGCAGGCTGTCGTAGACTGGGAGATGGCCACGATCGGGGACCCGCTGACCGACGTCGCGCTGCTGCTCGTCTACGACACGCTCGGCACCCTCGTCGGCGGGAGTGCCGTCGCCGACGCCTCCTCCGCCCCCGGCTACCCCGACCAGCGCACCCAGCTCGAGCGCTACGCGACCGCGAGCGGCCGTGACCTGCCCGACCTCTCCTTCCACCTCGGGCTGGCCTACTTCAAGATCGCCGTCATCCTCGAGGGCATCCACCACCGTTTCGTCGCCGGCCAGACCGTCGGCGACGGCTTCGACACCGTCGGGCAGGCCGTCGAGCCATTGCTGGCCGCCGGTCTCGCCGCCACCTCGAGCACCTCCAGCAGCACGAGCAAGGAGTAGTCATGGACCTCAGCCTCAGCGACGACCAGGAGGCCTTCCGCAGCCTCGCCCGCACCTTCCTCGACCGCGAGGCCGTGCCGCACCGCACGCAGTGGGACCGCGACGAGGCCGTCGACCTCGACATCGTGCCCAAGATGGCCGAGATCGGCTTCTTCGGTCTCACCATCCCCGAGGAGTACGGCGGGCTGGGCGGCGACTACGTCACCTACGCGCTGGCGATGGAGGAGCTCGGTCGCGCCGACTCCGCGCTGCGCGGCAACGTCTCGGTCAGCAGCGGCCTGGTCGGCAAGTCGATCCTCTTCCACGGCACCGAGGAGCAGAAGCAGGAGTGGCTGCCCCAGCTCGCCGTCGCGAGCAAGCTCGGCTGCTTCGGCCTCACCGAGCCCGACACCGGATCCGACGCCGGCAACCTGACGTCGAGCGCCAGGCAGGACGGCGACGACTACGTCCTCAACGGCCAGAAGCTGTTCATCACCAACGGCACCTGGGCCGACGTGGCGCTGATCTTCGCCCGCACCAGCGACGACGGCCCGCGCGGGGTCACCGCCTTCCTGGTCCCGACCGACTCCCCCGGCTTCGAGGCCCGCGAGATCAAGGGCAAGCTCGGGCTGCGCGGCCAGGCCACCGCCGAGCTCTTCCTCTCCGACGTCCGGGTGCCCGCCTCCGCCGTCCTCGGCGGGCCTGACGGAGTCGGCAAGGGCTTCAAGGTCGCGATGAGCACCCTCGACAAGGGGCGCCTCGCGGTCGGCGCCGGCTGCGTCGGCATCGTGCAGGGCTGCCTGGAGACCTCGGTCGAGTACGCCACCAGCCGCACCCAGTTCGGTCGACCGATCGCCGGCTTCCAGCTCGTGCAGGACATGATCGCCGACATCTCCCTCGACGCCGACGCCGCGCGCCTGCTCGTGTGGCGCTGCGCCGACCTGATCGACCGCGGCGAGCCGTTCGGCGTCGCGGCGTCCAAGGCCAAGCTCTACGCCTCCGAGGCCGCCGTGCGCGCCGCCAACAACGCCATCCAGATCCACGGCGGCTCGGGGTACGTCGATGAGTACCCGGCCGCCAAGTATCTGCGGGACGCCCGCGTGATGACGCTCTACGAAGGCACCAGCCAGATCCAGAAGCTGCTCATCGGCCGCGCGGAGACGGGGATCAACGCCTTCGTGTGACGGACAGGTCACGGGCCGGTGACCGATTCGCGGTTTCGTGGACGGCGACCTCACCGCACGCTGATACTGGCGCCATGCTCCCTCAGTCTGTCCGGTCCCGTCCGCGCCGCGCTGCCCTGCTGGGGATCGCCTCCCTGGCCGTGGGGCTGCTCGGCGTCGTGCCCCAGAGCGCGGTCGCCGACCCCGCACTCCCCGATCCGCCGGCTCTGGTCGGCGACCCCCGCGAGAGCGTCCCCGACACCCTCGCCGGCGACCTGCTCCTCGAGCGAGCCCAGAGCGCCCAGCGCTCGGGCTCCACGGGTGCCCGCGACTACGAGGGTGAGGGCGAGGGCTACGACACCCCGCTGCAGATGCCGGCGTCGTACCCGACCCAGCCCGTGCTCGACGAGCCCGCTCCGGAGCCGTTCGGCGAGGACGCCGCCACGACCAGCGGCCTGCTGGCCCACTCCGACCTCGCCCCGCAGGTCAACGACTGGATGGCCGAGAGCGACCTCGTCTCGGCCCAGGTCGTCGGCCAGTCGGTCATGGGACGCGACCTCTACCTGGTGACCCTCACCTCTCCCGAGACCGTCGCCGAGACGGCGCAGCAGAAGGCCTGGAAGGAGAAGGTCCGCAACCAGCCCGTCGCCGCGGCGGCCGACTCGGCCCTGCTCGCGGACTACAAGACCCCGATCTGGTTCAGCGCCAACATCCATGGCAACGAGTGGGAGGGCACCGACGGGATCATGACCTACATCGGCGACCTCCTCGCCGCCGAGGACACCGCCGCCACGCAGTCGCTGATGGACCAGCACCGCCTCTACTTCTACCTGACCATCAACCCCGACGGACGCACGATCGGCCAGCGTCCCGGGGTCCTCGGTCTCGACATCAACCGCGACATGATCACCAGCACCACGCCCGAGGGCGTCGCGTTCGCCAAGGTCGCCCAAGAGGTCCAGCCGCTCTACTCGGCCGACATCCACGGCTACACCGGAACGCTCCAAGTCGAGCCCTGCGGCCCACCGCACGGTGACAACTACGAGTACGACCTCTTCATCGGCCACGGCTACGCCGCTGCGCTCCAGGTGGAGGAGGAGATGCTCGACGCGCTTATCCCGGGCAACCCGCTGCCGGGCGGCCAGATCACGATCCCCTACCGCGACACCCCGAGCGGGTGGGACGACTACCCGCCGATCTTCACCGCCCAGTACACCGCCTACTTCGGAGCGGTGACCACGACCGTCGAGCTGCCGCTCCTGCGCAGCGGCACCCAGCAGAACCCCGTCTCCGGAGCCATCAACACCGCCGTGGCGACCCAGACCATCGAGAGCCTCGTCGACTACGTCACCACCAACTCCGCCGACATGCTCGACAACCAGATCGAGATCTTCCGCCGCGGCGTCGCCGGTGAGCCGAAGGTGCAGCTGAACCTCGACAACATCGCCGGCGTGCCCGGGCCCGACGAGTGGAAGTCGGAGTGGGACGTCGCCGACGACCAGAACCCGGTCGAGTACCCCCGCGCCTACGTGATCCCCCGCGGCGACGACCAGCGCTCGATCTCCGACGCCGACCGGGTCGTCTCGCACCTGCTGTTCAACGACATCGAGGTCGCCACCCTCGATGCGGACACGACCGTGGGTGGCACGACCTACCCGGCCGGCTCCTACGTCGTCGACATGCACCAGCCGCTGCGTGGGCTGGCCAACGCCCTGCTCGACGTCGGCTACGACATCTCCGACAAGGTCCCGTCGATGTATGACGTCTCGGCCTGGAGCTACTCCTACCTGTGGGGCGCCACGGTCGAGCCCGTCGGACTCACCTCGGACCCCTCGATCGGTGCCAGCACCGTCATCGACGCCCCGACCCCCGCGTCGGCCCCGCCGGCGAAGGGCACCGCCGTCACCTTCGACCTCGCCGGGGTGGCCGACTACCGCGCCCTCAACGACATGCTCGAGGTCGGCGTGGAGGCACGCATGGCCCCCGACGGCTCGGTCGTCGTCGCCCCTGCGTCGTACGACTCGGCCATCACCGCTGCCGCGGCCCACAACGTGACCGTGCGAGCCGCGACCCCGGCCGAGGTCACCGCCGCGGGCGGCGCGGGCGCTCGCACCCTGGCCGACCTCACCGTCGGCTTCACCGGCACCCAGGACGACACCCTGTCGCTGACCGAGCTCGGCTTCGACGATCTCGTCCCGGTCTCCGGCACCGCGATCAACAGCGACCCGAGCATCCTGAACGACCTCGACGTCCTGTGGATCGGCTCTTCCCTCGGCCTCACCGACGGCTCGGCCGGCGACAACGCCGTGCAGGCCTGGGTCGACAAGGGTCACTCCATCGTCGGTCGCGGCACCGCGGGTCTCGCGGCTGCCGAGGCCTACGGGCTGCTGAGCGCCGACGCCGTCACCGGCACCTCCGACGCCAACGGCATCGTGGCCCTCGACACCCCGGCGGGCTCGGCCCTGGCGCCGTACGAGCAGCCCAGCTCGTTCATCTACCCCGCCGTGACCTTCACGAACGTCGACCCCGCCACCGAGGTGGCGCAGAGCTATGCGGTCGACACGTTCCTGGCCGGCCACTGGCTCGCGACCAACGCCACCAACGGCCCGGACTTCGCCTCGGGCAAGCCGGCGGTCATCAGCAACGAGGTCGCTTCCGGAGCCCGCTCCCTGGTCTTCGGCACCTCGATCTTCTTCCGCTCCCACCCCAAGGGTGGGCTCGGGCAGGGCGGCCGCGCCATCTTCTGGGCGGCCTCGACGGCGCCCACCCCGCTCCCGGTCCCGCGACCCACGACGACCGACCTGACCCAGGTCGGCTCCACCACCTATCCCGACCAGGCGCGGGTGCGCATCGACGTCGCCCCGGCCACCGGGGAGGGCACCCCGACCGGTGAGGTCGTGGTCGTCAACGGGCGCGACAAGATCCTCGGCTCCGCCGACCTCAGCGACGGCACCGCCGTGATCGACCTGCCCGCTCGACGCCCCGGCACCCCGCGTCTGCGAGCCGGCTTCCTGCCCGACGACGCCGGCTTCGAGCCCTCCGTCACCTCGCGCGTGGCGGTCACGACCGCCAAGCTCGGGTCGAAGACCCGCACCAAGGTGCGCCAGCTCGGCAAGCGCCGGATCCGGCTGATCACGACCACGAGCACGGCGCGGCCCGACGACGTCACGGCCACGGGCAAGATGGCCGTGCTCGTCGATGGAGAGCTGGAGCGCACGTTCCGCATCCGCGCTTCCGACGAGGGCGTCCACCGCCTCAAGCTGCGGCTCGGCAAGGGCATGCACCGCGTGCGGGCGGTCTACCTGGGCAACCGGTTCGTCGAGCCCAGCAAGTCGAAGAACCGCAAGGCCCGCGCCCGCCGCTGACCGTGTCGTCCGACCGGCGACCCGTCCTCAACCCTGGGGGCGGGTCTCGGCGGCCAGCGCCAGCGACAGCAGCATCTTGTCGCGGGGGTCGGCGAGCGTGCGTCCGGTGAGCGTCTCGATCTGCTTGAGCCGGTAGATGACGGTGTTGCGGTGGCAGAAGAGGTCCACCGCCGCGTGCGTGGGCGACCCGTCGTGACGCAGCAGCGCCTCGAGCGTCTCGATCAGCGTGTCGCGCTGGGCCTCGGGCTGCGACAGCAGCGGTCCGATGGTCTGCTCGATCAGCACCGAGGTCACCTGGGGGCTGCCGATCATCAGCACCTCGGGAAGACGGTCGGCCACCGAGACCACACGCCGCTCGTCGCGCGCGAGGGTCTCGGCTGCGCGGTTGGCGAGCAGGAACGCGGTCGCGAAACCGGGCAGCCCGCCCACGGCGCGTGCCACGCCCATCCGGGCCGGGGCGTGCGGATCGAGCAGTGCGCACAGGTCGCGCTCGTCAGGCAGGTCGCCGAAGAGCAGGCCGAAGTAGACCCCTGAGCGCACGTGCCAGCGGGCCCCGATGCCGGCGCGGTCGAGGCGGTCCTCGACCGAGCCGAGGTCGTTGGCGGAGTCGGGCTCGTGGAGCACCACCACGCAGGCCAGGTCGTCCCCGGCGCCGATGTCGAGCGCGGCGCGGGCCTCCTCGACGTACGCCGGGTCGCCACCGCGGCCCTCGAGGAGCGCGTCGAGCGTGGCCTGCTGACGCTGGAGGTCCTGGCGGTGCACGCGCGCGCTCTCGCGCCGGTAGGCATCGATGAGCACGGCGTTCTGGGTGTCGAGGTTCGACCAGACCCTGCTCGCCGCCGTGAGCAGCACCCGCTCGTCGACGAGGTGGTCGGCGCCGGCTCCGGCCTTGGCCACCAGAGCCTCCCAGAGCATCCGAGCGCCCACCGTGTAGGCGTGCAGGACCATCTCGAGCGGCACGCCCTGCCGGGCACGGCGCCGTCCGGTCTCGCGCCACAGGTCAGTGGCGTTGAGCGGTCCCGTCGCACCGCCCGACATGATCATCAGGCCGCGCTTGATGTGCTGCCGCGCGCTTGCCCGCACGTCGGCGCGCAGCTCGGGTCCGTAGCGCTCGTAGGCATCGCTGTCGCGCTCGAGCAGGGTCAGCGTGATGCTGTCCGCGATCGCGTCCGAGGAGTCGAGGAGCAGACCCCAGGCACGTGCCACGGCGTCCTCGCCGACGACGTCATCGCCGGCTTCACCGACGAGTGCACCCAGGGTCATGAGGACACGGTCGCACTACTTGCACAGTTTTGACCACCCCCGAAACTACTTAGTGCACAATCGGGAGTGCCCCCAGGCGTGATTGCAGTCACAAACACCAAGGTTCTTTGTGCTGGACGCCTAATGCGGCCACTAGTCGCTGAGCACCACAGTGGACTAGGTCACATCGCCCAACCAGCACTGGAGGTCCCGTTGAGCACGACCGATCCGTCCCCGGCCGTTGTCGCGGAGCTCGACCTGCGCGACATCACGGTGCGCTTCGGTGGCCTCACCGCCCTCGATGGCGTCGGCCTGGCCGTCAACCCGCGTCGCGTCCACGGCGTCATCGGCCCCAACGGAGCCGGCAAGACGACGCTCTTCAACGTCGCCTGCGGCTTCGTCCAGCCCCACTCCGGAGCGATCACGATCCGTGGTGCCGCGCGCGCTCGCCTGCGCCCCAACGACCTCGCCGGCCTGGGCATCGCGCGCACGCTCCAGGGCCTGGGTCTCTTCGACCACCTGACCGTGCTCCAGAACGTCGTCGTCGGAGCCGACCGCCACGCGCGCAGCGGCTTCCTCGGCGCGCTGTTCTCGACCCCGGGCAGCTCCCGCGACGAGCGCCTCCTGCGCGACCGCGCGATGACGATGCTCACCGAGCTCGGAGTCGCGGAGTACGCCGGGCGCTTCCCGCCGAGCCTGCCCTACCCGGTGCGCAAGCGGGTCGCCCTGGCCCGTGCCCTGGTCTCCGAGCCTGAGCTGCTGCTCCTCGACGAGCCTGCGAGCGGACTGTCCTCCGACGAGATCGACGAGCTCGGTGAGCTCATCCGGGGCCTCAGCACCACGATGGCCGTGCTGCTCGTGGAGCACCACATGGACCTGGTCATGAACGTGTGCGACGAGATCACCGTCCTCGACTTCGGCAAGGTGATCGCCCACGGCACGCCCGACGAGGTCCGCAACGACCCGGCCGTGCTGGACGCCTACCTCGGCGAGAACATCGAAGGGGACAACTAGAGCCATGCTCAAGATCACCGACCTCACCGCCGGCTACGGCCCGGTCACCGCGCTGCGCGGCGTCTCCCTCACCGCCGAGGAGGGCCGCATCACCGCCGTCCTCGGCGCCAACGGTGCCGGCAAGACCACCCTGCTGCGCACCATCTCCGGTCTCCACCGCGCCGAGAGCGGCACCGTCGAGCTCGCCGGGCAGACCATCACCCGGGTCCCGGCCGACAAGATGCCCGCGCTGGGCATGTCGCACGTCCCCGAGGGTCGCGGCGTCATCACCGAGCTCACCATCGACGAGAACCTCCGTCTCGGCGGGCTGGCCCGCGGCCGCGTCAAGGCCGAGGAGCTCAACCGCATCTACAGCCTCTTCCCGCCCCTCGACGAGCGTCGCGGCGTCCCGGCCGCCACGCTGTCCGGTGGCGAGCGGCAGATGCTGGTCATCGGTCTGGCCCTGATGGCGCGACCCACGCTGCTGCTCCTCGACGAGCCGTCGCTGGGCCTCGCGCCTCGCATCGTGACCCAGATCTTCGAGCTGCTCCGCGGCCTGGTCAACGACGAGGGCCTCTCGGTCCTGCTCGTGGAGCAGAACGCCCGCAGCGCGCTCTCGGTCGCCGACCACGGCGTCGTCCTCAACCTCGGTCAGGTCGTCGCCGACGACTCCGCGGCGACGCTGGCGGCCGACGACCAGCTCCGACACGCCTACCTCGGATTCTGACGAGGTGACCGCGCCGTGACCGCCACCCAGAGACACACCCCGACCCACCGACCGCTCCACCACTCGCACTAGGAAAGGAGGACCCCGTGCTGCAGTTCACCAACACCGCTCTCGCCGGCCTCGTCCTGGGCATGATCTTCGCCGCCTTCGCGCTGGCGCTGGTCCTGATCTGGCGCTCCACGCGCATCCTCAACTTCGCCCAGGCCCCGATGGCCGTGCTCACCACCTACATCGCGCTGGTGATGATCGAGGACGGCCAGTCCTACTGGCTGGCCTTCGTGGTCGCCCTGCTCTGCGGCCTGGTGCTCGGCGCCGTCGTCGAGCGGGTCGTCATCCGGCCGGTGGAGGGCAAGCCCGACATCAACGCGGTCATCCTGACCCTCGGGCTCTTCATCGTCTTCAAGTCCGCCGCCGAGGTCATCTTCGGCACCAAGCTGCGCACCTACCCGCCCAGCTTCGGCGTCCGAGGCGTCTCGATCGGCGACACCACGATCGGCATCACCACCTCCGACTTCTTCACCATCGGCGCCGTGCTGGCCACGATGGCCGTGCTGGTGGCGCTGTTCCGCTTCACCGACCTGGGCCTGAAGATGCGGGCCGCGGCCAACAACCAGGAGGTCGCCAAGCTCCTCGGGGTCAAGGTCGGTGCGATGCTCACCCTCGGCTGGGCCCTCGCCGCCGTCGTCGGCTCGCTCTCCGGCCTGCTCATCGCCAGCGGTGGCCTGGTGCAGCCCTCCTACATGGACTCCATCGTCGTCTTCGGCTTCATCGCCGCGGTCATCGGCGGTCTCGAGAGCCCGGTCGGCGCGGTCGTCGGCGGACTGCTGCTCGGCTTCTCGCTGAGCTTCGTAAGCGGCTAGATCGGCGCCCAGCTGGTCGCCCTCGTGGCGCTCGGCATCCTGATGCTCGTCCTCACCTTCCGCCCCGGCGGACTGTTCGCCGCTACCCAGGGAAGGCGGGTCTGATGAGCGCTCTCACCACCCGGTTCCGCGGGGCCTGGAGCACCTACCCGCTGGTGCGTCACCTGGTCACCGCAGCCCTCGCCGTGGTCGTCGTGATCGTGGTCCTCACTGCTGCCAGCGACTTCCAGGCCACCAAGCTCACCGAGATGGCCTACATCGCCATCGCCGCGGGCGGGCTGACCCTGCTGACCGGACTCAACGGTCAGATCTCGCTCGGTCACGGCGCCCTGATGGCCTTCGGTGCCTACACGACCGCGCTGCTCTACGACGAGCGCGACGCCGGTCTGCCGCTGGTGCTCGTCGTCCTGATCGCCGTGCTCGTCACCGTGCTCGTCGGCGTCCTGATCGGCATCGCCGCAGCGCGACTCCACGGGCCCTACCTCGCCGGTGCCACGCTGACCCTCGCGATCGCCGTCCCCGGACTGGGCAACCAGTTCAAGGGCACCCTCGGCGGTGACCAGGGCCTGCGGCTCTTCGTCCCCGAGATCCCGTCGTGGGCAGCCGACATCGGCTTCTACCTCACCGGCACCGACCCGAGTCGCAGCAAGTACGTCGCCTTCCTGGCCTGGGTCACGCTGATCATCGTCTTCATCCTGCGCGCCAACCTCGCCAGCAGCCGGGTCGGACGCCGGTGGGCCGCGGTCCGCGACGACGAGGTCGCCGCCGAGATCGCCGGCATCGACCTCACCCGCGCCCGGGTGTCGGCCTTCGTGGTCAGCGCCGCCGCCGCCGGTGCTGCCGGTGCGATGTTCGCGCTGGCCCAGCGCACGGTCAGCCCGCTCGGGTTCAGCCTGAACCTCAGCCTGACGCTGCTCGCCATCGTCGTCCTCGGCGGGCTGGGCAGCCTCACCGGCGCGATCCTGCTCTCCGGCGTGCTCGTGTTCCTGCCGCAGTTCGTGCAGGACCTCGGCGCCGGTGCCGACATCGACGCGACCCGCGCCTCTCAGATGGCCACCCTCGTCTTCGGACTGACGATGGTCCTGGTCATCCTCCTCGCTCCGCGCGGCCTTGCCGGCGGACTCCGAACGCTCAAGGCGAAGGTGGCCAGCGCGACGTCCTCGCGCGGCGGCTCGTCCGACAGCTCGGACAACGATCCAGACTCCCCGTCGTCGACGGAGACAGCAGCATCTAAGGGGACCAGCACCACCCCCACCATCACCAAGAAGGGAACATCATGAAGCGACACCTCTGGGGCCCCACGGCTCCGGTCGTCGGCCTGCTGGCCGCGACTCTTGTGCTCGCCGGCTGTGGCTCCGGCGGCCGCGACGGCGACAGTGGCGGCGAGGGCGAGGGCGGCGGCGACACCACCGGTGTCACCGACGACAGCATCACCATCGGCGGGCACTTCCCGCTGACCGGCGTGGCCGCTCCCGGCTACAGCGAGATCCCGGTCGGCGCCCAGGCCTACTACGACTTCGTCAACGACGCCGGCGGCGTCAACGGCCGGACGATCGACTTCATCGTCAAGGACGACGGCTACGACCCGTCCAAGACGACTGCGGTCACCGACGACCTCGTGCTGCGCGAGGAGATCTTCGCGATGGTCGGCGGCCTCGGCACGCCCACCCACCGCGCGGTCGTCGACGACCTCAACGCCGAGGGCGTCCCGGACATGTTCGTCTCCTCGGGCTCGCTGCAGTGGGGTGACGACGTCGCCAACCGGCCGACCACCTTCGGCTGGCAGCCCGACTACGAGATCGAGGGGAAGATCATCGGCCAGTACATCGCCGAGAACCTCCCCGACGCCAAGGTCGGCCTGTTCCTCCAGGACGACGACTTCGGCACCGACGGCGAGAGCGGCGTGCGCCAGTTCCTCGACGACCAGATCGTCAGCGTGCAGCGCTACACCTCCGGCAACACCGAGATCGGCCCGCAGATCGCCGCTCTCCAGGCCGATGGCGCCGACCTGGTCATCGGGTTCAACACCCCGGCCTACACCGCGCTGACCCAGCTCAACGGCCTCGGCCTGGGCTACTCGCCGCAGTGGTTCTACAGCAACGTCGGCTCCGACCCGACGCTCGTCGGTGGCCTGCTGGCCAACTTCTCCGAAGGTGCCGTCGACGGCGCCGGTGCCCTCGACGGCGTCCTGACCACCGAGTACATCCCGGCGGTCGCCGACTCCGACAGCGAGTGGACCCAGCTGTGGAACGAGGTGTGGGACGCCTCCGGTGAGGACGGCGAGCTCACCAACTTCAACATCTACGGCATGTCGCAGGCCTACACGTTCGTGCAGGCCCTCGTGGCGGCCGGCGAGGACCTCACCCGTGAGGGACTCATCGCCGCGATGGAGGAGCAGGGTGGCGACTTCGCCGGCCCCAACCTCGCGCCGTACCGCTACTCGGCCGACTCGCACCTCGGGATCTCCGGCATGCGCGTCGCCGAGCTGAAGGGCGTCGCCTCGACGCCGCTGACGCCGGTGCTCGTGACCGACATCGGTGACGCCGAGATCGTCGAGGACACCTCGGGCCAGGACGAGGACGGTCCTGCCGAGGGCGGCATCCCGCAGTAGCACCGACCAGCACCACGCCGAGGGGCGTCGTAGGACCGAGAGGTCCTGCGGCGCCCCTCGTGCCGTGTCGAGTGGCGCGTGGTCTCAGCCGCGACGGGTCTCGAGGACCCGGAACTGCTTGGCTCCGCCGATGCGGGTCGTGGGCCAGCCCTGCTCCCCCAGCCAACGCTGGAGGGAGTCGGCGCCGAGGTTCTTGCCGACCACCATCACCGCGCGCCCGTCGGGCGTCAGTCGCGGCAGCCAACGCAGCAGCAGCTCGTGGAGCGCGGGCTTGCCGATCCGGATGGGTGGGTTCGACCAGATCTCGTCGTACGTCGCCTCGTCGAGGATCTCGTCGGGGGTGACGGCGCGGTAGCGCTCGCCGAGACCCAGCGAGCTGGCGTTCTCGTTGGCCAGCAGGACCGCACGCTCGTTGACGTCGACGCCGGTGACGTCGGCCTCGGGAACGGCGGACGCGACGGCCAGCCCGATCAGGCCGTAGCCGCACCCGAGGTCGAGCACCCGTCGCGCGCCGTGGGGCGGCTCGGTCTCGCGGAAGAGGATGCCGGTGCCGACGTCCACGCGGCCCTGGGCGAAGACCCCGGACCCACTCGTGAGCTCGAGGCGGTGCTCCCACACGTCGGCGGTCAGGGGCGCGCGCTTGAACGCGACCGTCGGGTCGGCCGAGAAGTAGTGCTCGGTCTCGCCGTTCTCGCCGGGCTCGCCGGTCTCGCTGTCGGTGTCTGGGTCAGTCAAGGCTGGTCCTCCGGGCTCGTGTCTGCTGGGCCCGGGTGACGAGCTCGTCGTCGGCAGGGTAGGCCACTTCCTCGAGCGTGAGCCCATGGGCGTGGGCGACCGTGACGCCGGGGTCGCGTCGCTCGGCCAGCAGGATCTTCTCCGACCAGCTCACCGGACGCCGTCCCTCACCGATCGAGATCAGGCACCCGACCAGTGAACGGACCATCGAGTGGCAGAAGGCGTCGGCCACGACCGAGGCACTGGCGTAGCCCCACTCGTCGCGGCTCCAGCCGAGGTCGAGCAGGGTGCGGATCGTGGTCGCGCCAGGACGCTGCTTGCAGAAGGACGCGAAGTCGTGGCGGCCGAGGAGCACCTGCGACGCCTGGTTCATCGCGTCGAGGTCGAGGGCCCGGGGCCAGGTGAGCACCGAGGCCCGGGCGAGCGGGTCGACGAGCTCGGGCCGGTCGGCGATGCGGTAGGTGTAGCGGCGCCACAGCGCACTGAAGCGGGCGTCGAAGCCCTCGGGAGCCACCTCGCAACGTCGTACGCGCACGTCGCCGTCGAGGATGCCGTTGAGACGACGTGGGAGGCGCCTCAGCTCGTCGGGAGCGACATCGTCGGCGAGGTCGGTGTGGACCACCTGACCACGAGCGTGGACGCCGGCGTCCGTGCGCCCGGCACACACGAGGATGACGCGCGGGACCCGCAGCGCCGTGGCCAGCGCGCCCTCGAGCTCCTCCTGCACGGTGCGGAGCCCCGGCTGGGTCGCCCACCCCCGGAAGCCGGTCCCGTCATAGGCGAGGTCGATCCGCAAGCGCACTCCCCCAGCCTAGAGCGCCTCCTACCCACACCCACCCCCGGAGGCTGAGCAGGGCGAGCAACGAGCCCGTCGACGAAGCCCCCGCAGGCCGTACGACGGCCGGAACTACCACCCGACGGTGGTTGGAGTGCGAACGAAGTGAGCCTTGAAACCCCGCGAGCAACCCACAATCTCATCCACAGGTTGTTCGAACAGACTACCGAATGTCGGTAGCGACGACTAGAATCGACCCATGCGAACGACGCCCACCCCGACCGCCCTGGATGCGGTTCGCGAGGCCCGCGCCACGGTCGCTGCGGCCGAGGTCGAAGCCTTGCAGCGG
>NZ_JAXMNS010000028.1:0-15027 GCF_034670285.1 Nocardioides sp.
CCCTCGCCGGTCTGGTCGCCCGCGTGGCACCCGACCCCCGCGGGATCGCTGTCGCCGTCAACGGCGGCGTCGTCCCGGCACGCACCTGGTCGGACGTCGAGCTGGTCGAGGGTGACCAGGTCGAGGTCGTCACCGCCCACCAGGGAGGCTGACGTGCTGGAGGTGGCAGGACGACAGCTGGCTCCACTGTGGCTCGGCACCGGGGGGCTCACCAGCCTCGAGGCAGTGCGACGCGTGGTCGCCGCCGGCGAGCCCGGCCTCGTGACGGTCTCGCTCAGGCGGGTCTCCGACACGGGGGACGGCGGCCTGCTCGCCACGCTGCGCGAGCTCGGCGTGCCGGTGCTGCCCAACACCGCGGGGTGCCTGAGCGCGCGGGAGGCGGTGCTGACCGCCGAGCTGGCTCGCGAGGCGCTCGGCACCGACTGGGTCAAGCTCGAGGTGATCGGTGACGAGCGCAGCCTGATGCCCGACGTGGTGGAGCTCCTGGAGGCGGCCGAGACGCTGGTCGGTCTCGGCTTCACCGTGCTGCCGTACACGACCAGCGACCCGGTCGTGGCGCGGCGGCTCGTCGACGTCGGGTGCGCCGCGGTGATGCCGCTGGGGTCGCCGATCGGCTCCGGGCGGGGCGTCGCCGACCCGCACGCCATCGAGTCGGTGCGCGCCGCCGTCGACGTGCCGGTCGTGCTCGACGCCGGCATCGGTACGGCGAGCGAGGCCGCGCACGCCATCGAGCTGGGCTGCGACGCCGTGCTCGTCGCGACGGCGGTCACGCGCGCCGAGGACCCCGTCGCGATGGCCCGTGCCATGCGTCTCGCCGTCGAGTCGGGGGCCCTGGCGCGGGGTGCGGGGCGCATCCCGCGGCGGGAGCAGGCCAGGGCCTCGAGCCCGATGTCTGGGCGGGTGGGTCGATGATCGCGCCGCCACTGATCGTGCTCACCGATCGACACCAGCTGCCCGAAGGCCGCGGGCTCGAGAGCACGGTGGCGCGGTGCGCCGAGGCGGGTGCCACCACCGTCCTGCTCCGTGAGCTGGACCTGCCGGCGACCGAGCGGGCGGTACTCGTGCCCAGGCTGTCGGCCCACGTGGACGTGCTGGTCGCTCGCGCCTTCGTCGCTGGATCCAGGGGTGTGCACCTCGGAAGCAGGCAGGCGCGTGCCGACGCAGGCGGCCACCGTCACGGACGCTCCTGCCACGACGAGGACGAGGTGCGCCGAGCGGTCGACGAGGGCGCCCGGTGGTTGACGGTGTCGCCCGTGGCGAGCACGGCGTCCAAGCCCGGCTACGGTCCACCGCTCGGTCGCGCGCGGCTCGGCCGGCTCGTCTCGCTCGCCGCGGGAACGCCTGTCTACGCCCTCGGCGGCGTCGAGGCGTCCTCGGTCGCCGAGCTGGTCGACTCGGGCGTGCACGGGATCGCGGTGATGGGCGCGGTCATGCGTGCGCCGGACCCGGGCGTCGTCGTGACAGCCCTGCTCGCCGAGCTGGGGGAGCGATGAGGACCCCCCTCGTGGCGCTCAGCGTCGCCGGCACCGACTCAGGCGGGGCAGCCGGGCTGGCGGCCGACCTCACCACCTTCGCCGCGCTCGGTGCCCACGGCGCCAGTGCGGTCACGGCAGTCACGGCGCAGGACACGACCGGCGTCCACCGCGTGGTCGCCCTGGCTCCGGACGACGTGCGCGCCCAGGTCCGCGCGGTCCTGGACGACCTGCCGGTGGCCGCCGCCAAGACGGGCATGCTCGGCTCCGCGGCGGTCGCGGGCGTCGTCGCCGACGCGCTGGCGGGCCGTGTGCCGCTCGTGGTCGACCCGGTGCTCGTCGCCACCAGCGGTGCCGCGCTGGCCGACGAGGCCGTCGTCGCCGCCTACCGCGACCTCCTGCTGCCCGGAGCCGACGTGGTGACGCCGAACCGCGATGAGGCCGCAACCCTGACCGGGCTGCCCTGGGAGACCGCACCCGAGTCGTTGGCGCTCGCGCTGCACGACCTCGGCCCGGCCGTCGTCCTCACCGGCGGCGACCCCGGCTCCGGGCGGTGTCTCGACGTCGTCGTCCGCGACGGGGTCGTGTCGGTGCTCGAGCACCCCACGATCGCGACGCGCAACGACCACGGAACGGGCTGCACCTTCAGTGCCGCCCTGGCCGTCGGGCTCGCCCGCGGGCTCGACCTGTGCGCTGCGGTCTCGCGCTCGCAGGCCTTCGTCTCCCGCGCGCTCACGTCGTCCGCGGCGTGGGAGCTCGGTCGGGGCCGCGGTCCCGTGGCCCACACCTTCACCCCTCACCACCACCAACACCACCACCAGCAGGAGAGCTGATGCACATCCACCCGTCCCACAGCACCGTCCACCGTCCGGGCTCACGCGCGGACCTCGCCGTCCCGTTCACCCGGGTGCACCTCACCAACGGGGAGACCTTCGACCGCTACACGACCGCCGGTCCCGGCAGCGACCCCGAGGTGGGGCTGGCTCCGCTGCGCGCGGCCTGGGTGGAGGAACGCGCCGACGTCGAGGAGTACGACGGCCGCGAGCCGCAGCTGCTCGACAACGGCCGGGCCGCCGTACGACGAGGCGCGGCCCGCGAGCAGTGGCGCGGCCACCGGGCGCGTCCCCGGCGTGCCCGGGCCGGGCGGACCGTCACTCAGATGCACTACGCACGGCGCGGGCTGGTGACGCCGGAGATGGAGTACGTGGCGATCAGGGAGGGCGTCGAGGTCGACGTCGTCCGGGCCGAGCTCGCCGCGGGCCGCGCCATCATCCCGCTCAACGTCAACCACCCCGAGGCCGAGCCGATGATCATCGGCAAGCGGTTCCTGGTCAAGGTCAACGCCAACATCGGCAACTCCGCGGTGACGAGCTCGATCGCCGAGGAGGTCGACAAGATGACGTGGGCCGTCACGTGGGGCGCCGACACGGTGATGGACCTCTCCACCGGCGACGACATCCACACCACTCGCGAGTGGATTGTGCGCAACTCGCCCGTGCCGATCGGCACGGTGCCGATCTACCAGGCGCTCGAGAAGGTCGACGGGGACGCCGCGCGCCTGACGTGGGAGGTCTACCGCGACACCGTCATCGAGCAGTGCGAGCAGGGCGTCGACTACATGACCGTGCACGCCGGCGTGCTGCTGCGCTACGTGCCGCTCACCGCGGAGCGGATCACCGGCATCGTCTCGCGCGGGGGCGCGATCATGGCCGGCTGGTGCCTGGCCCACCACGAGGAGAACTTCCTCTACACCCACTTCGACGAGCTCTGCGAGATCTTCGCCCGCTACGACGTCTCCTTCTCACTGGGCGACGGCCTGCGCCCGGGGTGCGTCGCGGACGCCAACGACGAGGCCCAGCTCTCCGAGCTGAGGACCCTCGCCGAGCTGACCAGCCGCGCGTGGGAGCACGACGTGCAGGTGATGGTCGAGGGCCCAGGCCACGTGCCGCTGGACCTGGTGGAGGAGAACGTCGTGCTGCAGCAGGACTGGTGCCACGGTGCGCCGTTCTACACCCTCGGGCCGCTGGCGACCGACATCGCGCCCGGCTACGACCACATCACCTCGGCCATCGGCGCCGCGACGATCGCGATGCACGGCACGGCGATGCTCTGCTACGTCACGCCTAAGGAGCACCTCGGGCTGCCGAACCGCGACGACGTCAAGACCGGGGTGATCACCTACAAGCTCTCGGCGCACGCGGCCGACGTCGCGAAGGGTCACCTGGGGGCACGGAACTGGGACGACGCCCTGTCGAAGGCCCGCTTCGAGTTCCGCTGGCACGACCAGTTCGCGCTCTCCCTCGACCCGCACACCGCGGAGTCGTTCCACGACGAGACGCTGCCCGCCGAGGCGAGCAAGACCGCACACTTCTGCTCGATGTGCGGTCCGAAGTTCTGCTCCATGCGGATCAGCCAGGACGTGCGCGACCGCGCCGCGCGGAGCGGGGCAGCCACTGACACGGTGGTACGCGAGGGCATGGCGGCGAAGTCGGCGGAGTTCGTCGAGCTCGGGAGCTCGGTCTACGTGGAGCGGTGAGGGCCGGGGCGACGTGCGCCCCACCCGGTGCTCAGGTGGTCTGCAGCGTGGTGCGCACGTCGACCTCGGCGTGCAGCGTGCGGTGCACCGGGCACCGGTCGGCGATCTCGAGCAGCCGCTCGCGCTGCTCGTCGTCCAGGTCGCCCTCCAGTGTCACGACCCGGTCGATGCGGTCGAGGTGACCCGTCTCGGTCTCGCAGTCCTCGCAGTCGCTCGCGTGGATGCGCGAGTGACGCAGCGACACGCTCACGTGGTCGAGCGGCCACTCCTTGCGGTCGGCGTACATGCGCAACGTCATCGACGTGCAGGCACCGAGACCGGCGAGCACCAAGTCGTACGGCGAGGGGCCGGCGTCGCGGCCCAGGGGCAGCGGCTCGTCGGCGACGACGACGTGCCGACCGACCGTCACACGCTGGCCGAACGGTCCGGGACCGTCCTCACTCACCAGGACCGCGCCGTCCCCAACGCCGTCCCCGACGCTGGGTGCGTCCGCAGGAGCGGGAGCATCCGCGGCGTCCGCGGGAGTGTCGGGCGTGCTGGCGTTCAGGTCCTCGTCGAGGTGCCGCTCGGCCCACGCAGCGAGGATCGAGGCGGCGAAACGGGCGTCGCGAGCACGGGAGAGCAGGTGGTCGGCCCCGTCGAGCGACACGAACGACTTGGGGTGGCGCGCCGCGTCGAAGATGCGTCGGGCGTTGTCGACCCCGACGGTGTCGTCGGTGGGGGAGTGCATCACCAGCAGCGCCCGCCCGAGCCGAGCGATCCGCTCGGCCTGGGGCTGGTCGGAGATGTCGTCGAGGAACTGCTTGCGGATCCGGAACGGACGCGCGGCGAGACGGACCTCGGCCTCACCGGTCCGCTCGATCTCCTCGCGGTCCTCGGCGAGCAGGTGCAGCCGGTGCTCGGTGTCGGCGGGCGCGCCGATGGTGGCGACGGCACGCACCTCCTCGATGCGCTCGGCGGCCGCGAGCACCGCCGCGCCACCCAGCGAGTGACCGATCAGCAGCGTCGGCGCCTCGTGCTCGTCGCGCAGATAGTCGGCGGCGCACTTCAGGTCTGCGACGTTCGAGGTGAAGTTGGTGTTGGCGAAGTCGCCGTCCGAGCTGCCCAGGCCGGTGAAGTCGAAGCGCAGCACGGCGATGCCGTGGTCGGTCAGGGCGCGGGCGATCCGGGAGGCGGCGAGCACGTCCTTGCTGCACGTGAAGCAGTGCGCGAAGAGGGCGAAGGCCGCCGGCTCGCCATCTGGTTGGTCCAGTCGCCCCGCCAGCGGGGTGTCGGCGGACCCGGGGAAGGTGACCTTGTCGCTGCGCATGACGCGATCCTCCTCCAACGGCCTGCGAGCACTCGTAGCGGCACCCGACCCGGCAGCGGTCACGACTCGAGGATCGTGGCGTTAAAGTCCCCGGATGACCTGGCTCCTGAGCATCGTCGGCGTCGTCATGATCGTGCTCGCGCTGCGCGACATCTTCCACACGCTGTGGCACCCCGGTGGGTTCGGGATCCTCTCGCGCCTGGTGTTCGCCGGGAGCTGGCGGGTGGCCCGGCTGAGGCTGGTCGCCTCGCGCGCCCCGCACCTGGCCGGACCGCTGGGCCTCGTCGCGACGCTCGGGACCTGGGCGGCGTTGGTCGTCGTCGGCTTCACGCTCCTCTACCTGCCGCACATGCCCGAGGGCTTCACCTTCGGGTCATCGGTGAACCAGCAGGCGTCCTCCGACCTCGTCGAGTCGCTCTACCTCTCGACGGTGGCGCTGGCGACCCTCGGGCTCGGAGACATCCTCCCGGCGACGCCTTGGCTGCGCGCTCTCGTGCCGGTCGAGGCGCTGGTCGGGTTCCTGCTGCTGACCGCCGGGATCTCCTGGATCCTGCAGCTCTACCCGGCGCTGAACAGGAGACGCGCGCTGGCGCGTCGACTGACGACGATGTCGCGCACGGGGGCGGCAGGAGTGGTGGAGTCGGGCAAGGCCTCGATCGCCGTCCAGCACCTCGAGGGGGTGCGCAACGAGCTCGCGGGCGTCGAGCTGGACCTGCTCCAGTACGGCGAGTCCTACTACTTCCACGAGAGGGACCCCGAGATCTCACTGCCCGCGGCGCTCCCGTGCGTGGTCGAGCTCATCGAGGCAGGGAAGCGTTCGTCGGCCCTGGAGGTGCGTCAGGCGGCCGTGATGCTGGACGACGGGTTGTCCGAGCTGTTGGCCCTGGTGCGCCGCGAGTACCTCGGCCACCGCAGAGACGTCAGGGGTCGTGACGAGACGCTCGCCGCCTACGCCCGCGACCACCTGCAGCAGCATCTCTGAGGAGGGCCTCTCGCTCCCCCGCGCAGGGGATGCCTAGCGGCTGCACGCATCGGGTAGAAACGTCGCCATGTGGTTCGACACGTGGTCTGACGTCCTGCGGGTGCTCCTGGTGGGCCCCGCCTCCTACTTCACCGTCGTGCTGGTGCTGCGCGCCTCGGGCAAGCGCACGCTCGCCAAGCTCAACGCCTTCGACCTGGTCGTCACCGTGGCGCTCGGCTCGACGCTCGCGACGATCTTCCTGAGCAAGGACGTGTCGTGGACCGAGGGCGCTGTCGCGCTGGCGATCCTGGCGCTCCTGCAGATGACGGTCGCCGTCCTGACGTCGCGGTTCCCGGTGGCGCGCTCGGCCTTCACCGCGGGGCCCACCCTGCTGCTGCTCGACGGTGAGATGCGCGACGACGCGCTCCGGTCGGCCCGGCTCACCGAGACCGAGGTCTGTCAGGCGGTCCGCAGCAGCGGCGTAGGCGCCCTGAGCGCGGTCGCGGCCGTGGTGCTGGAGACCGACGGGAGCCTGAGCGTGATCTCCCGCGACCAGGCCGGCGACCGCAGTGCGTTGAAGGACGTCCCCGCGGCCCGATAGCGCTGCGGGTGGACCGCAGTCCGTTTTCACGCCATACTCCACCCAAAAGTAGAACACGTTCTAGTTTCATGGGGGACTGGGTGTACGACTTCGAGGGTGACACGCACGCCGACTCAACGGCCGGAGGTCAGGGGCCGCATCGAGCGCTGATGCTGCTCGAGCTCCCACGCTTCGCGGGCGAGCTCGCCGCCTCGCACGCGGCCGACCTGGTGTCGCCGCGACGCGCACTCGGCGAGGGCAGGCCGGTGCTGGTGATCCCCGGCTTCTCGGCGACCGACCAGATGACCGGGCGCCTGCGCAACCACCTCAAGCGTCATGACTTCCGGGTGCACGGCTGGGCCCAGGGCTCCAACATCGGACTGACCGATCGCAAGATCGACGGCCTGGTCGAGCGCTTCGAGTCGCTTCGCTCGACATACGACGAGCCGATCAGCGTGGTGGGCTGGAGCTTCGGGGGAGTGCTTGCTCGTTGGCTCGCCCACACCTACCCCGACGACGTCCGCCAGGTTGTGTGCCTCGGCTCGCCGTGGCGCGCGGACGGCGAGCGCACCCGCGCGACCGGCATGTTCGAGCGCTCGCGTCGCAAGCACGGGCTCTCCGACCGAGCGCGCCCGATGGTCGACCTGCTGCGCGGTCCGCTCCCGGTGCCGGTCACCGCTGTCTACTCCAAGACCGACGGCATCGTGCCGTGGCGTGGCTGCGCCGTCGAGCCGTCGACCGCGCCGCCGGCCGAGAACGTCGTGGTCGCCAGCAGCCACGTCGGCATGGTCGCCAACCCGCTCGTGCTCGACGTCGTGGTCGACCGGCTCTGCCAAAGCCCCGACGACTGGCAGGACTTCGCCTGGCGGGGAGCCCTGGCCCGCAAGTGGGTGACGGCATGAGCGCCGACCTGCTCGCCGAGCGTGACCCGGCCTACATCGCCCGGGCCCTGCCGCTGCTCAAGCTGGCGATGAAGGGCTGGTTCCGCTCCGAGGTCCGCGACGTCGACCGCGTGCCCGACGGAGGTGCCCTCATGGTCGGCAACCACTCCGGTGGGCTGATGGCGATGGACGTGCCGATCCTCGCCGTCGCGTTCGCCGACACCTTCGGGGCCGAGCGGCCGCTCTACTGCCTGGCGCACGACCTGCTCTTCACCGGCCCGGCCGACGCGTTCTTCCGCAAGTTCGGCTTCGTGCCCGCCGACCGTGCGAGTGCCGAGGAGGTGCTCGCCTCGGGGGCGGTGACCATGGTCTTCCCCGGGGGCGACTACGACACCTTCCGCCCGACCCTGACCGCCAACACGATCGACTTCGGCGGTCGCAAGGGTTACGTCCGGACGGCACTCAGGGCCGGCGTCCCGATCGTGCCGGTCGTCTCGATCGGCGGCCAGGAGGCCCAGCTGCACCTGACCCGAGGCGAGTGGATCGGACGGCGATCGCCGCTGCGCAAGGTGATGCGCACCGACCTGATGCCCTTCGCGGTCGGCTTCCCGTTCGGTCTGATGCCGGCCGGGCTCGGCAACATCCCGCTGCCGACCAAGATCGTCACGCAGGTGCTGGACCCGATCGACGTCGAGGCCGATTTCGGGCCGGATCCCGACATCGCCGAGGTCGACGAAGCGGTGCGTGCACGCATGCAGGCCGCGCTCGACGACCTGGCCGCCCAGCGCCGCTTCCCGGTGCTCGGATGAGCGCCCGGGGCAAGCTGCGCACGCAGCTGTGGGCCACCGGTCACCTGCTGCGCAGCCGGATGATCGGGCCGATGCGGCCCGACCGCTACGTCGGCATGGCGCGCATCCTGCGGCGCTACGGACCCCACGCGACGACCGGCTTCGCGCTGGCCGCCAACCGGAAGCCCGACGCCGTCGGGCTCATCGACGAGCGCGGCTCGTTGACCTGGCAGGAGATCCAGGACCGCGCCGACGCTCTCGCGGTCGGCCTCGCCTCGCTGAACGGCGCCCCGCCGTCGTCGGTGGCGATCCTGTGCCGCAACCACCGCGGCTTCGTCGACGCGCTCCTGGCCGCCGGTCGCCTCGGCGTGCCGGCGCTGCTGCTCAACACCGGGTTCTCCGGGCCCCAGCTCGCCGACGTCCTCGAGCGCGAGGGCGCCTCGCTGATCGTGTACGACGAGGAGTTCGCCGGGCTCGTCGACGATGCGCGCGCCAGGATCCCAGCGCTGACCGAGGTGCTCAGCTGGGTCGACAACCCCTCGGCCCACCGCAACAAGCAGGTCGCGGAACGCCTGATCGAGACCCACCGTGGGGAGCAGCCTCCGCTGCGGCGTCCGGGACGCGTCGTCCTGCTGACCTCGGGAACCACGGGCACGCCCAAGGGCGCCACGCGCAGCGGGGGAGGCCCCGACGAGCTCGCGGCGATGCTGGAGCGGATCCCGTGGCACGCCCGGGAGACGGTCGTCGTGGCCGCTCCCACCTTTCACGCCTGGGGCTTCGGTCAACTCGTGGTCGGGGCGACCATGGCCTGCACGATCGTGCTCCGACGCAGGTTCGATCCCGAGGCCACGCTGGCCCTCGCCGACCAGCACCGGGCCGCCGGCATCGCGGTGGTGCCGGTCATGCTCGAGCGGATCATGGACCTCCCCGGCGAGGTCCTCGACCGCTACACCCTCGCCAGCGTCCGCTTCATCACCGCGAGCGGCTCGCGCATGCGCGGCGAGGCCGTGACCGCCCTGATGGACCGCTTCGGCGACAAGGTCTACAACTCCTACAACGCCACCGAGGCCGGTCAGATCACGGTGGCCTCCCCGGTTGACCTGCGTCACGCCTCCGACACCGCCGGCCGACCCGTCACCGGCACCGCCGTCCGCCTCGTCGACGACGACGGCCGGGACGTGGCCGTGGGGGAGGTCGGGCGGATCCTGGTGCGCGGCGCCTCCGAGTTCGACGGCTACACCGCGGGTGACACCAAGGCCTCGCTCGACGGCTTCATGGTGTCCGGGGACGTCGGACGGATGGACGCCGCCGGTCGGCTCTACGTCGTCGGTCGCGACGACGACATGATCGTCTCGGGTGGGGAGAACGTCTACCCGGTCGAGGTGGAGCGGGTGATCGGCGAGCTGCCCACGGTGCGTGAGGTGGTGGTCGTGGGGGTCGACGACGAGGCCTTCGGGCAGCGGCTCGCGGCGTACGTCGTGGCGAAGGACGAGGGTGCCCTCGACCCGGACGCCGTCCGGGCGCACGTCAAGGCGCGCCTCGCTGGCTACAAGGTGCCCCGTGACGTCGTCCAGCTCGACGCGCTGCCCCGCAACGCCTCGGGCAAGGTGGTCGCGCGCGACCTCCCGGCGGTGGCCCGATGACCGCCACCGGGAAGGGCGCGGTGCGGAGGATGAGCGGTGCCGACGCCGGCTTCCTCTACCTCGAGACGCCGTCGATGCACATGCACACCCTCAAGATCGGCCTGGTCGACGCGACCCCGGAGATGACCTACGACAACCTGGTCAAGGCGATGCTCTTCCGCCTCCGCCGGATGCCGGCGCTGCGTCGGCTCGTGGTGCCGGTGCCCTTCGCGCTCAATCACCCGGTGCTGGTGACTCAGCGGCGGGTCGATCCCGACCGACACTTCTTCCACCACCACCTCGGTGGCGAGGGGTCGATGCGGGACTTCGAGCAGGTCGTGGGCGAGATCGCCAGCACCCCGCTCGACCGCGACGTGCCGCTGTGGGAGATCCACCTCTGCGAGGGCCTCGCCGACGGCCGCATCGGCATCGTCGGCAAGATCCATCACTCGCTCGCCGACGGCATCGCCGCCAACGCCATGCTCGCCAACGTCATGGACGTCACCTCGGTCGAGCTGCGTTCGGGCTACGTCGCCGACGCCGAGGAGGGCGCCGAGGTGCCGAGCCGGCCACGACTGGTGGGCGCGGCGCTGCGTGATGCGATCGCCCAGCTGCTCGACGTCCCCGGACTGCTCGTGCGCACGGCGCGCGCAGTGACGGGCATGCTGCGCTACCGGCACCGCGAGTCCAGCGGCGTGCCGTTGCCGATCAAGGACGCGCCCCGGGTCTCCTTCAACGGCCCGCTCACCCCCCGTCGTACCTTCGCCACCGTCACGCTGTCGCTGGCCGACCTCAAGGCCGTACGCCGTCAGCACGAGGCGGTCGCCGGCCTCACGCTCAACGACGTGGTGCTCGCCGTCACCTCCGGCGCGCTGCGGCGCTGGCTCGAGGCGCGCGGGGAGCGTCCGAGCGCCTCGCTCACCGCCGGCGTCCCGGTCGGGATGGACCCGCGCGACAGTGACCCGCGGCTGTTCGGCAACAACGTGTCGAACCTCTTCACCACCCTCGCCACCGACGTCGACGACCCGGCGGAGCGGTTGCGCGTGATCTCCACGACGGCGCGTCACGCCAAGGCCATGAACCAGCACCTCGGCACCTCGCTGGCCGACTGGTCGCAGTTCGCGCCACCGGCTCCCTTCGCGGCCGCCGTGCGCGCCTACAGCCGGCACCGCGGGGCGCGGTTCCACAACGCGCCGTTCTCGGCGATCGTGTCCAACGTGCCGGGCCCGCGTGAGCGGGTGAAGATCGGCGGCGCGCACCTCTCCGACCTCTTCAGCGTCGGACCGATCATCGAGGGAATCGGGCTCAACGTCACCGTGTGGTCCTACTCCGACCGGATGAACTTCTCCCTGCTCGCCTGCCCCGACCTGCTGCCCGACGTCGAGGCGCTGGCCGCCCACTTCCCCGCGGCCCTGGCCGAGCTGCTCGGCGAGCGGGTCGAGAGCAAGAACCAGGAGTCCGCATGACCTACCGCACCGTCGGTCGGTACGCCGCGCGTGCGGGTCGGGTAACCGCCCGCCTGACCGGACGGGTCGTGGCCCACGGGCTTCGCAAGGTCGGGGACGGCGCCGTCCCCGACGTGCCCGTCCCGCCACCGGGCCGCGCCGTCGACCTGCCCGGCCGTGGCCGCACCCACGTGCTCGACCTGCCCGGCCCGACACCCGGAGCGCCCACGGTGCTGCTCATGCACGGCATCGCGACCACCGGCGGCCTGACGTGGTTCACGGTGCTCGAGGACCTGCGCCGGCACTACAGAGTGGTCACCTTCGACCAGCGGTGGCACGGGCGGGGTATCTCGTCGGACGCCTTCACCCTCGACGACTGTGCGGACGACGCCGTGGGGGTGCTCGACGCGCTCGAGATCGATGCCGCGATCGTGGTCGGCTACTCCATGGGCGGCGCCAGCGCGCAGGTGCTGTGGCACCGCCACCCCGAGCGGGTCGCGGGCCTCGTGCTCTGCTCGACCGCGGCGCGCTGGAAGGGCCACCTCGGTGAGCGGGTCTTCTTCCTGATGCTGCGTGCGGTCAACGCGGGGCTGCTGTCGGTCGCGGCCGAGAAGGTCCGGGCGCACTCCGAGGCGGCGCTGCCACAGTCGGACGAGGCCGACCTCGCTGGACTGCTGGCCTGGTGTCTCGCCGAGCTCCGCGCCACCAGCCTGTGGTCGCTGCCCGTGGTGATGGCCGAGCTCGGCAGCTTTGACTCCACCTCGTGGATTAAGGACGTCGACGTGCCGACCGGTGTGCTCGTCACCGCCCGCGACAGGGCGATCCCCACTGCGCGCCAGCGACGCCTGGCTGACCGGATCCCTCATGCGATCGTCCGCGAGTCACCCGGCGGTCACGCCTCGCTCGTCTTCGACCTCGACCACTGGAAGCCCGTTTTCCTCGCTCTGGTGGACGACGTCGTCGAGGCGGCGACCCGCCAGGCGCCCTTCGTGCAGTCAGCCGAGGGGTGACTTCCTGATGGGCACGGGGATGCCAGCCCGCGTGGGTGCCGTCGATCCTGGCTCCGGCAGCGGTGGCTACAGTGCGTCGTCCAGCCTGATCGTCCCCATCGCACCGCCAGAGGATGACAACTTCCGATGAGCCTTCCCCTGCGTGCGCTGCTGCTCACGAGCACCGACGTCACCGAGGAACGACTGCGCGAGATCTGGCGCCTGCGGCTGGAGATGCTCACGCTCACCCGGTCGGAGGAGCAGGACTGGGAGGAGTTCCGTGCCGCGGTGGTCGGTGCGGACCGCTACGTCTTCGTCTTCGTGGATCCCGACGACACCGCGCAGGGGTTCTTCACGATCGCCATGCTGCCGGTCGACGTCGAGCGTCGACGCATGCTCCTGATGTTCTCCAAGTACTTCTACTTCCGTCCGGCCTACCGCGGCCACCCCAAGACGATCCTCGCCCCGTGGCGCCTGGTGCCCATCGCGTTGCGGAGCTTCGGGCCGCGCAGCCTGCACTTCGTCACCACCGCGTTCCCGCAGAGCTACGTCTCGCTCACCCGCACCGCCGGCCGGACGTGGTCGTTGCGCGACGACGCGACGCCGCCGAAGGTCCGCCAGGCCCTGGTGGCCTTCGCCGAAGCGTTCTATCCCGGCTCCTTCGACGCGGCGGAGGGCGTGGTGCGAGGCGCCAACGTGGCGGACGGCGACTCGCTTCCTCGCTCGAGCGAGGCGCGGCGCCTGGCCGAGCGCTACGAGGAGCTCAACCCGACCTGGCGCGACGGGGTGACCCTCCCGATCCTGTTCTCCGTCGATGCCCGACTGGTCGGTCACAACGTCGCGAGGGTGGTCCGGCGCTCGGTCCGCCGCGGCTGACGCGTCGGATCAGCCGCCGAGCGCTGCCGCCACCAGGTCGCGGGCCGCGTCCTGCACCTGGGCGAGATGCTCGGGTCCTCGGAAGGACTCGGCGTAGATCTTGTAGACGTCCTCGGTGCCCGAGGGGCGCGCCGCGAACCAGGCCGAGTCAGTGGTGACCTTGAGACCACCGATGCGGGCGCCGTTGCCGGGCGCCTCGGTGAGCTTGGCGAGGATCTTCTCGCCGGCCAGCTCGGTGGCGGTGACATCGTCGGGGGAGAGGGCGGCCAGCTTGGCCTTCTGTGCACGGTCGGCGGGTGCGTCGATGCGGGCGTACGCCGGCGCTCCGTGCTGCGCAACGAGGTCGGCGTAGTGCTCGCTGGGGCTGCGTCCGGTGGCGGCGAGGATCTCCGAGGCCAGCAGCGCCAGGATCAGCCCGTCCTTGTCGGTGGTCCAGGTGCCGCCGTCGCGGCGCAGGAACGAGGCCCCGGCCGACTCTTCGCCGCCGAAGCCGAAGGACCCGTCGATCAGGCCCGGCACGAACCACTTGAACCCGACCGGGACCTCCACCATCGGCTTGCCCAGCGCGCTCGCGACCCGGTCGATCATCGAGGACGAGACCAGGGTCTTGCCGATCCGTGCGCTCGACGGCCAGTCGGGGCGGGCGCCGCCGAAGAGGTAGCCGATCGCCACGGCCAGGAAGTGGTTGGGGTTCATCAGGCCGGCGTCGGGGGTGACGATGCCGTGCCGGTCGGCGTCGGCGTCGTTGCCAGTGGCGATGTCGTACTCGTCCTTGCGCTCGATCAGCGAGGCCATCGCGGACGGCGACGAGCAGTCCATCCGGATCTTCTCGTCCCAGTCGAGGGTCATGAAGCGCCAGGTGGCGTCGACCAGCGGGTTGACCACCGTGAGGTCGAGGCGGTGCCGCTCGGCGATCTCGCCCCAGTAGGCCACGCTCGCGCCCCCGAGCGGGTCGGCCCCGATCCGCACCCCCGCCTCGCGGATGCGGTCGAGGTCGAGGACCTGGGGCAGGTCGTCGACGTAGGTCCCGAGGAAGTCGTAGGCGCCGGCGCTGCGCCGAGCCGCCTCGTACGGCGTCCGGCGCACCTCGCTGAGACCGGCGGCGATCAGCTCGTTGGCCCGCTGCGCGATCACGCTCGTGGCATCGGTGTCGGCGGGCCCACCGTGCGGCGGGTTGTACTTGAAGCCCCCGTCGCCGGGAGGGTTGTGCGACGGGGTGACCACGATGCCGTCGGCGAGACCCGACGTCTTGCCCCGGTTGGCACGGATGATCGCGTGCGAGACCGCCGGGGTGGGGGTGTAGCCGTCCCGGTCGTCGACGAGCACCGTCACGTCGTTGGCGACCAGGACCTCCAGCGCCGAGGCCCAGGCCGGCTCGGACAGCCCGTGGGTGTCGCGGCCGATGAACAGCGGACCGTCGTACCCCTGGTCCCGGCGGTAGTCGCAGATGGCCTGGGTGGTGGCCAGGATGTGGGTCTCGTTGAAGGCGGTGCGCAGCCAGGAGCCACGGTGCCCGCTGGTGCCGAAGGCGACCTGCTGGTCGGGGTCCTCCGGATCGGGCACGCCGG
>NZ_JAXMNS010000029.1:0-15024 GCF_034670285.1 Nocardioides sp.
GGTGCCCAACGACAACAGGGCAGCCGAGAGTCCGAGCAGCTCGTCGGCGCCCACCGGCACCATCACCCCGGAGTCGCACGCGGAGAGGATGAAGCGGTGCGGGGGCCGGTGGAGCAGCTCGAGGTGGTGCACGGTCAGCGGTCCGTCGGCGAGCGACAGCGAGGAGAACATCGGGCTGTCGGAGCGGAAGTGTCCGTGGGCGGCGACGTGGGCCAGCAGGGCGCCGTCCAGCGCGGCGAGCGTGGCGTCGACCGTGGCGTCGGCTCCACGAAGGAGCGTCGCTCCCGGGTTCTCGGCGGCAAGCACGTCGATCTCCGCACCGTCGGAGGGAAGCCCCGGCCCCCCGACGAGCACCAGCCCGGTGTGTCCAGCCGGGTCGCGCTGTCCGGCCCGCACCCAGGTGGCGGCGCTCGGGGCCACGCTGAGGGGTCGTCGAGCCAGGCTCGGCAGCAGCCCCCACGGCGTGGCGTGGAGGTGCGCGGGAGGTGAGACCACCACGGGACCTTCCCCCAGCGCGTCGGCGGCCGGGCCGAGCAGGGTGCGCTCGAGGCGTGCGCCGAGGCCGACGAGGTCGCTTGGACGTCCGCGAGCGGACTGGCGGAGCACGAACCGAGCCGCTCGGACGGCGTCGGTCGCCTCGGCCACCGGGCCCACGACGAAGCCACGGACGCGTCCGGCGCGCGCGACCAACGCGCGTACGGTCCCGTCGACGACCACGAGCTCCACGAGCGTGGTGCAGCCGTCGGGGCCATCGCGGAGCGCGTCGAGCACCTCGGGCACGCCCGGCCGCGGTGTCGGCGGTGTCGGCGGGCGGCGTCCGGCCAGGCTGTGGCGCTGGGCACGCACCCGGCGTTCCAGCTCTCGGCGTTCACGGGCGATCTCGGTCGGGTCGTCGCCGTCGCGCAAAGCCTCGTCCAGGGACCGCTGGGCGGCGCGCACCGCGTCGAGACCATCGACCTCGTCGTCGCCGGGACGCACGGGCGCCTGCGCCAGTGCGGTGGCCCGCCACCGCTCGCTCCAGGCGAGCAGCCGTCGCGGCCCACCGGTGGCGGCGGCATGACGTACGGCCAGGTCGGCCAGCTCGCTGCCGTGCTGGGTCGAGAGGGCGCGCAGCTCGGTGCTGCCGAGTCGCGCTCGATGCTCGTCGAGAGCCGCGAGGCCCCGCTCGACCGCGGAGAGCACGCCGCGGGAGGACCCCGTGAGGCTCCGTAGTCGGGCCAGGGCCAACCACCCGGTGGCGGCCAGCACGGCCGAGGGATGGCGGCGATAGCGAGCCGCTGCCAGGTAGTGCGCCTGGGCGTCCTGATGGTCCGTGGCGAGGTCGCCGGCAAGGAGGAGGGCGAGGGCGGCCTCGTCGGCCCCTGACTCCACGAGCTCTGCGGCGACCCGGGAGGAGAGCTGCGACAAGCGTGCTCCGCGCCCTCCGGCTGCACAGGCGACCTGCACCAGCAGGAGGTCGCTGAGCAGTCGCCACCACGGCCGGTGCTGCCGGGTGAACGCCGTGCGTGCCGTGCGGGCCCGCCGGGTGGTCAAGTCGAGGTCACCCACCGCGAAGGCGGCGGTGGCGCAGATCAGGAGGAGGTGGGCGCGCTCGACGGCGACGAGCGGCTGGTCGCGCAAGCAATCCTCGGCCACCTCGAGCGCGTCGTCGTTGAGGCCGGCCATCAGCAGCAGCTGACAGCGGTCGTGCACGAAGTTCGCCGGACTCACGCCGGTGCCCGCAAAGCCTTTGGCGGCCTCGTCGAACTGTGTCAGGGCCAGCGGCAGGTCACCGCGCAGGAACGAGATGGCGCCCAGCGTGTGCAACGCATCGATCTGCTCGAGGTGCTGGTCGAGCCGGGCGAAGAGCTGCTGAGCCGCGGCGGCGTCCTGCTGGGCGCGCATCAACGACCCGCGTGCCTGGTGGATCCGCGCCCGGTTGGCCAGGGTGCGCGCCTCCCAGAGCTCGTCGCCGTGCTTGCGGAACGTGACCACGGCGTCCTGGAGGTCGTCCAACGCCTCGACGTGCCAGCCGAGGGAGAAGCGCGAGTGGGCACGGCGAAGCAGGACTCGCGCACGCAGCAGACCTGCGGCCTGCTGCTCGGCCAGGTCGAGCTGCGTGAGACCGGCGACGCTGCGGCCCGATGCGACCAGGGTCGCTCCCAGGGTGGCGCGCACGTCGGTGATGCGGGCGTCGTCCCGTGACTTCACGGCGTACGACAGCGCGACTCGCAGCTCGCTCAGGGCCGTGTCGGTGTCGCCGCGATCGCGGTGCACGATGCCGGCCGCCTGGTGGGCGTAGCTCGCCGTCCCGGTGTCGGGGGAGCCGGCGATCAGGTGACTCGAGCGCCGCAAGGCGTCGTCCGGCCGGGACAGCGCGAGCGCCAGAAGTGCCTCGCCGACCTGTGCCGCCGCTGTCGGTCCCACCGACGACCCCTTACATCACCTCGGCTGGGTCGTTAGCCTAGCCGGGTTCATGGGGATCGACCGAGGAGACTTCATGGAGACATCCCACGGAAACAAGCCCCGTCGCCCGCGCCGAGGTGGCAAGGGCGAGAACGCGCCGCTGAGCCCTGAGCAGAAACGGGAGCGGGTGCGCGCCCAGGTCAAGATCATCCGCTCGGAGATGGGGCGCGACAACGTCGGTGTGGCTCTGCCGCCGGACAGCGACGACGTCGCTGACTACCTCTACCTCTACCGCCGAGGCGCGATCCTGGTGCGTGACGAGGATGTCGTGCGCGTCACGGCTGCGCTCGACCAGCAGGCTCGCGTGCTCGACAGCCTGGTCGGTGGGGTGACCCTGCTCGAGGTCCTCACCGGCGAGGAGGTGCCGTTGGTGCTCGAGCGGCTCGACGCCGCCCTGGGCGCCGGCGTGGCGACCCCCGACCACGTGCTCTACGTGTGTGCCGTGGGCGGCGGTCGCTGCTGCCCGGCGACCGAGCCGGATGAGCCACCGAGTCATAAGCCGGTGCCGGCGGTCTCGAAGGAGAAGGACGCCGGCCGCGGGGTGCTGGTGTCGGTGGTAGACACGGGGTGGTGGCCGGACGCAGCCACGAGCCGGGTGTCGCCCTGGTTGAAGGGTGTCACCGGTGATGCGGAGACGATCGACCCCACCGCGATCCATCCCTACGCCGGGCACGGCACGTTCATCGCCGGTGTGGTGCGCTGCGTGGCCCCCGCGACGGAGGTGCGTGTCGAGGGGTTCCTGACGCACGGCGGGGCGGCGTTCGAGGGAAACATGGTCGTCCAGCTCGTCGAGACGATGGCGCTGGGTCCCGACATCATCAACCTGTCGGCGGGCACGGTGACCCGTGGCCACGCCGCGTCGCTGGCCTTCCAGGTGTTCTACGAGAAGTACCTCAGCCAGGTCAAGAACACCGTGCTCGTCGCTGCCGCCGGCAACGACAGCACCCGGGCGCCCTTCTGGCCCGCCGCATTCCCCTGGGCCGTCTCGGTGGGGGCCACCGACGCCTCCGGCGCGCGATCCGACTACTCCAACCACGGCAGCTGGGTCGACGTCAGCGCCCAGGGGAGTGGCCTGGTCAACGCCTTCCCGGTCGGGACCTACACCTGCTCGGAGCCGCCGCACGCCGGCGACGTACGCCACTTCAAGGGCATGGCCCAGTGGAGCGGCACGTCGTTCTCGACCCCGGTCGTCGTGGGCCTGATCGCGGCACGGATGGGCGAGACGGGGCTCAGCGCACGCCATGCTGCGGAGCAGGTGCTGGCCGAGTCGCGAGCGCACGCCGTCCCGGGGGTCGGTCCGTTCCTGTCGCTGCCGTGAGCAGCCGCTGGGTGTGCGGCCTGACTCAGAGGTCGAGCCAGGTCGTGCTCTCGACGCGTTCGCCGAGCTGGACCCGCAGCCGGTAGGGCCCGTCGGCGGAGAGCGGGAGCACGAAGAAGCCGGTCTCGTCGGCATGCACCGTGAGCACGTCGCCTGCGCGGGTCACCAGGGTGACGCGGCACTTCGCGGCCGGCACGACCTGACCCATCAGCTCGCCGGTGTCGCGCTCGACCTCGAGCGAGAAGTCGGCACCCTGAAAGCCCACGACGGTGGCTCCCTCGACGGAGCCGCGCACCAGCACCTCGTCCTGGAGCCGTGAGTCGAAGGTGAGCTGCATCAGGTCCTCGTCGATGGTGCGCCAGGCGAACGCCGCGCGGGCGGCAGCGCGCGAGGTGTCGCTGACCTCGGCGACCTCCTGCTGTGCTGCGGCGAGGAGTGCCATCAGCTGGTCGTCGTCCTGGGGGGTGCTCATGAGGTGCTCCGATGATCGGACGTGGTCGTGGCGGGGGAGTCGAGCAGCTTCAGGGCCGGCGTGTGCCTGAGCTGCTCAAGCGCGCGGGCCCTCGTGGGCCCGATGCTGCCGACGGGGATGCCGAGCAGGGCGCTGATCTGCTGGTAGGGGATCGGCGGATCGTGGAGCAGGAGGAGCAACAGCTCGCGACGTGCCTCCGGGAGTGAGGCCAAGCCGTCGCGCAGGGCGTGGAGCAGCTCTGCGGACAGCAGACCGGCATCCAGGTCCTGCGGCACCGAGCCTCCGAACGCGTCATCGGCGGTCTCGAGGACCCGTGACTCCTGGGGGTCCGAGGGGCTGGTGCGCCGGGATCGATCGAGGGTGCGCAAGCACTCGCGGCGGGTCGTGGTGGCGATCCACCCCGGGAGCGCTGCCGGCTCGCGGAGGTCGTCGAGATGCTCGACGAGCCTGAGCCAGACGGTCTGGTTGACGTCCTCGGCGTCGGCACCGTGCAGGCGGTGCCGTGAGATCACGGACCCGACGAGCGGAAGGAACCGTTCGACGACGTCGTCCCAGGCCGACTGGTCGCCGCTCCTGGCGCGGTGGACGAGGTGCTCCAGCGTCGGTGTCTCGATCTCGTGGCCCTCGCGCTTCTCTGTCGGCGAGCTCCAGTCCACACCCAGGGCAGGGTGCGGCGCAATCGTTTCCGAGGCGTGGCACACGAGCGTGGTGCGGTGCACGGTGAGTCTCCCTTCGGTGCGACGTCGAGAACAGGTCACGTGGCGGCCCCCGACCCGGGTCCGGTGGCAGGGGAGCACCGGGTCGGGCGGCCGCGACGGTGTGACGGCTTCTCAGTCGAAGCGCAGGACGCTCATGGTGGCGTCGTCGAGCCAGCCGCTGAGGGTGCTGTCGCTGGCGCCGTCGTGCAGGTTGGCTTGCACGCGGAGCTGGTGCTTGCCCTTGCCGACGCGCACGCAGAACTGAGCCGAGTTGCTCTGCCACAGGTCGGTGCTGGTGAACGCGTAGACGTCGCCGGCAGCGGTGTAGGGCTGGATCGGGGTGCCGTCGAGGTGGGTCTCGATGCCCATCCAGTCGGAGCTGCTGTTGGCACCGTTGAGCTGCGACTCGGCCGAGAAGGTGACGAGGAAGGCGTCGGTTCCCCTGCGCGGGCCCCTGAACGTCACGACCATCCCGGGCACCTGCTGGTCAGCGGAGTCGACTCCCGTCTCGCTGAAGGTGAACGGCGTGGAGTTGATGCGGGTCTTCAGGTTGATGTGACGGCCGCCGTCACATCGAGTGACGCCCTCGGCAGCCCTGGCTGCGACGCTCTCGCCGCGTCCCTGCGGGTTTCCGGTGCCGTCGTTGGCGACGGCGGCCGCGCCCACCGCGAAAAGGCCGCTGGCGACGGCGGCGGCTGCGACCACGTTGTTGGCTCGATTCTGCATGATGGTTCCTCACCTCGGTGCGCACCCGGTGGCACGCGATCACCAAGGAAGAGCCGTCGCAGGTTCAGTTGATACCGATGACGCCAGATTCTTTTTCGACACCGTTGTAGCTCATCGTGGCATCGCCGATAAGTGACATTATGTCAGGTAGTGAACAGGTGGACCGCTCTCAGGACGACATCTGGCCGAGCCGAGCGACGACGGCGTCCAGCCACCGCCCCACCGACTGGCGCGCCTGCTCGGTGTCGGGATGACGACACCGCAGGTGCAGGCCGGACTCGTTCAGGACGAACCACAGCATCACGCCGTCGGTCTCGATCACCGAGCCGACGAACTGCGGCGCCAGCGCCGGATCAGTGGCGACCGGCAGTCGTCCCAGGTCCAGCCACGAGATGGCGAACATGCCCGGCGCCGCTGGCATCCCGCCGTACGGCGCCAGCACGTCGGCCAACGGCCACGACCCGAGTGACATCGCCTCCTTGACCGCCCCCGCGCACGCAGCCGGCTCGGGGTCGTCGGACTCCAGCACGGCGTTGGTGATGAACCACCCCACCGAGTCGTGCCAGCCCTCGTCGTGACGACTGTGCACCGGGAACACCGCCCGCAGCGGCTGATCTGCGAGCTCGGCCGTCACCTCGGTCATCGCGGCCACCACCATCGGCAGCAGTCGCACCCCGTGATCGCGGCCGGTTGCCACCAACCGAGCGACCTGACGCGAGTCGAGGACGTCGCGCACCTCCACGACCTCGGGGCGCAGCACCGACACGTCGCCGAGCGGCAGCGGGAAGCAGGGCATGACTCCCCCGGACGCCTCGAGAACCTCGGCCCAGCGCCGTCGTACGTCATCAGGTGCCGGCGGACGCGCGGCGAGTGCTGCCGTGTGCTCCTCGAAGCCACGGCTCGCCGGCGGACGAGCGCCGGGCGTCGGGTCCGCCAGCTCGGCGAGCAGGTCGCGTACGAGCAGGAGCAACGACCACATGTCGACATGTGCGTGGTCGGAGCCGATCACCACGGCTGGGCGGTCGTCGTCGGGCTCCACGACGCAGAGCCGGTGCGACGGCGAGGCGTACGGCGTGCACGTCGCGTCGAGGACCTCGCGCAGCACGTCGCGGGTCAGCCGCCCTGCAGCGACCTCGTGCTCGGTCCACTCCCCTGCGCCCACCTCGACGTCGTGAAGAGTCAGCTCGCCGTCGGGTGTGGTGGTGAAGACGCTGTGCAGAGTGCCATGCCGACGCACGACAGCGAGCCACGCTTCAGCGAGCCGCTCGAGGGTTGTCGGACTCGGGAGTCGCAACGCGATGCCCATCCACGACCCGGGGCGTTCGCCGAGTGCGACGTGGCGCTCCTGGTCGAACGAGATCGGCAGCTCGCCTCGGACCTCCTCAACGCGGACGCCATAGCTGTGGAGCCGTCCGTGCGGCAAGCCCATCCGGGCGACGTTGGTCAGCCGCATCGCCGTATCCTAGGGCGCTCGTCCACCTGTCTCCGGAGTCCCCCGTGTCTTCACTCAGCGTTCCCGGTGCCGTCATCGACTTCGACCTGCGTGGGCAGGACGCCACGGGACCCGCTGTCGTGCAGCTGCACGGACTGACCTCGAGCCGGGCCCGCGACCGCACGCTCGGCCTCGACCTGGGTCGAGGTCTGGCGATGGACGGCACCCGAGACGGTGCCCCGCGAGTGCTGAGGTACGACGCCCGCGGACACGGGTTGTCGTCAGGCCGTCTGGTCGCCGACGACTACCGGTGGGACCGCTTGGCCGACGACCTGCTGCTCCTCCTCGACCACGTCTTCCCGGGCGAGTCGGTGCACGGTGTCGGTCCGTCCATGGGCACCGGCACGTTGCTCCACGCTGCGACCGTCGCGCCCGCCCGCTTCGACGGACTGACCCTGGTGGTTCCCCCGACGGCCTGGGAGACCCGACGTCAGCAGGCGTCCACCTACGAGGCCGGAGCCAGATTGATCGAGGACCACGGGATCGCGGCGTTCGTCGCGCTCGGAGATGCCGCTCTCCCGCCGCCGGCCGCGGCCGGCGCGCCGCGGACCGTGCCCGACGTCGCCGAGGCGTTGCTGCCCACCGTGTTGCGCGGCGCTGCGACGGCAGATTTTCCTGAGCGTGCAGCGATCGCCGCCCTGTCGGTGCCGACCTTGGTGCTCGCGTGGACCGACGACCCGTCGCACCCCCTCAGCACCGCCGAGGAGCTGCACGCTCTGCTGCCGTGCAGTGAGCTGGTGGTCGCGGCGACCTCGGACGAGATCGAGGAGTGGCCCGAGCTGCTGGCCGCCCACGTCACACCGGGCGCGTCCTGACCAGCACCCCGATCTTGTCGATCCGGTTCTCGGGGTTGTCGAACTCGTCGGACCAGTAGTTGCCCTCGGCGTGATCCTCCTGCGTGCGACACGTGGAGAGAGTGATCATCGCCCGGGTCGGCTCGACCCCGGGCTTGCCCGGCACGGCCGCGCGCTGCTCGCGCAGCGAGGCGGGCTCGCGGAACGACGTGATGCGCGTACGACGTACCTCGTAGACGTAGCGGACACCGCTTGCCCGGACGATGATCCGGTCGCCGCGGTCGAGGTCGGGCAGGAACTCGAAGATGCGCGTCGAGGACGTCCGGTGGCCGGTGACCTGGTAGTTGTCCACTCCCCCGGGTCCCGTGCCGCCCTCGCGCCCGGTCGGGCTCGACCCTCGATCTGGACGCGTTTGCCGTTCAGCGCGAGCATCCGGCGGGACGGAGACGTAGCAGGCACCGGACGATCCTCACGGCGTTGCGGAGACGAGCATTGGTCCGTCAACTACGAGAATCGGCGCGGCTACGGGCCGGAACAAGCTTTGTCAGACGATTCCGAGGAACGGGCGTCCGAGACTCAGAGACCGGAGAAGTAACGGTCGCTGGACGAGACGAGCATCTCGGCCAACGTCGTGCCGTCGTACTCCATCGCGTAGGCCCAGGCGACCGGAGCCGTGACGCGACCGACCGCGAGACGGTCGACGGCGTCCCAGACGAGGCGCTCGGGCACGCCGTGGGCGCGGAGCAGCAGCTCGATGTCGTCGGTGGTCGCCATGCCGGGGGCACGGGCGACCTGACGGAGACGACGAGCGTCTCGGCCGAGGGTGAGGCTGAGCTGGGTACGCAAAGCGACAAGTCGAAGAATCATGGGGGGATCTCCTGGAACTGGCGGGGGTCCTGACAGTCTCTCACTTCCGAGGTCCCAACGAGCACCGATTGCCGAATCTTTACTCCGAGGCCCGGCCCCCTGGGGTACGGCCGCTCGCGCCCGGCACAGCCAACTCCCCTACGATCAGCGCCATGTTGAAGCGAATGAGCGGCTCCGTGGCTGCACTCTCCCTGGTGCTCGTGGCGGCCGCTTGCAGTTGCGACACCGACACCGCTGCCGCTCCTGGGTCGGACGGCGAGAGCCGCACCCACGCCCCCCAGCCGGTCGATGCGAACGGCGCTCCTTGCTCGTACGCCGACGCCCAGGCAGCCGAGACCGAGGTCGAGGCGCCCGCCGAGAACGCGGCCTACGACGGCAGCGTGGAGGCCACGCTGGAGACCAACCAGGGCGACGTCGAGGTCACCCTGGACGCCGCGTCCGCCCCGTGCACGGTCAACTCCTTCACCTCGCTGGCCAGCCAGGCCTACTACGACAACACCCCGTGCCACCGGCTGACGACGGCCGGCATCTTCGTGCTCCAGTGCGGCGACCCGGGCGGCAGCGGCGTCGGTGGCCCCGGCTACACCTACGCCGACGAGCTCAGCGGCGCCGAGACCTACCCCGCGGGCACGCTCGCCATGGCGAACGCGGGCCCCAACACCAACGGCTCGCAGTTCTTCCTGGTCTACGACGACTCTCCGCTGCCGGCGGCCTACACCGTGTTCGGCGAGGTGAGCCCCGACGGGCTCGAGGTGCTGCGCAGCATCGCCGAGGCGGGAACCGAGGACGAGAGCGGCGACGGCGCCCCGGCCCAGGCGGTCGACCTCGGCTTCGTCGAAATCGGTGACTCCACGCCTGGCGACCCCGCGCAGCCGACGTCCCCGGCGACCGAGGCCACCTGCACCTACAACGCCGACGGCTCCGGATCGGCCGACGTGCCGCCGTCCGAGCCGAGCGAGACCGAGTCCGTGGACGTCTCGATCAAGACGACGGTAGGCGCGATCCCGATCACCCTCGACGCCTCCACTGCCCCGTGCACCGTCAACTCGTTCCTCTCCCTCGCCGACCAGGAGTACTTCTCCGACACGACCTGCCACCGACTGACGACGACCGGCATCTTCGTGCTCCAGTGCGGTGACCCGACGGCCACTGGCGCGGGTGGCCCGGGCTACTCGTTCGCCGACGAGCTCGAGGGCACCGAGTCCTACGACAAGGGCACCTTGGCGATGGCGAACGCCGGGCCCAACACCAACGGCTCGCAGTTCTTCATGGTCTACGACGACTCGCCGCTGCCGGCGTCGTACACGGTCTTCGGCTCCATCTCCCCCGCCGGGCTCAAGGTGTTGTCGAAGGTTGCCAAGGCCGGAGTCAAGGGCGGCGGCGGCGACGGCACCCCCAAGACGACGGTGCGGATCAGCGCGGTCAACGTCGGCTGACCCGCTCCAGCCCTAGCCAGTCGGCCAGCGCCGAAATCTCGGCGTCGACCGCGGCTGCCGTGCTCCGGTCGAACGGCGCGTCCTCGTGCACGGCGTTGATCACCAGGGCGCCCTCGGTCCGGTCCGCCCGGGCGTCGAGCTTGCCCACGAGGCGGTCCCCCACCAGGATCGGCATGGCCCAGTAGCCCCACCGCCGCTGGGAGGCGGGCTTGTACATCTCGAGGGCGTAGTCGAACTCGAAGAGCGTCTCCATCCTCAGGCGATCGCGGATCAGCAGGTCGAGTGGTGACAGCAGCGCGGTCCGTCCGACGAAGGGCGACGCCAGCGCGTCGAGCTGCGCGGGATCGACGCTCCACCTGCCCGGGACGCCGTCGACGACCGCCGGCTCACCGACGGGGTGCGCGCGATCGGGGCGGGTGAGCCCGAGCGCGGCGTGCAGTCGCACGGCCCGCTCGCGAGCCGCCTCCGCGGCCGGCACGACCGGGTCGTCCGGATAGATGCGGGTGGCGAGGTCCCAGAGCTTGTCGCGCCCCGACCATCCTGCGGCGGCGACCTCACCCCGGGCGACCAGGAAGTCGAGCATCCGGCGCAGGTTCTTGTGGTGGGTCCAGCCCGTCGAGCGCCACGGCACCTCGCAGGTGTCGGGAAGCTCGCGCAGGGGCAGCGGACCGTCCTGTCGCAGGGCCTCGATGACGTCGCGGCGGCACGCGTCGTTGGCCTCCACCCAGGCCTCGGCCTCGATCTGCCAGGCGGTCAGGTCGGTGCCGAGCCCGTCACCGGGCCAGGCCTCCATCTCGGCGCGATAGAGGCTCACGTCCTCGCGGGGTCGGGCGCGTTGCCGCACCTCGATGAGTCGCTGCTCGTCCAGGGCGTCGCGCAGGTGCTCAGGTCGGTAGCGAGCACCCAGTCGACTCCACGCGACGACGTCGGCGCTCGGGGCCACTGCGGCCGTCGGGTCCAGCTGCAGCAGGGTCAGGTGACGTACGACGTCCAGCAGGTCGGTGGGACGGTCGACGTCGAGCAGCTGGGCGCGCACCATGATGCGCCGCGCGTCGGCGCGGCTGAGCCGGTGCGGCCCGGCACCCATCAGCTGGTGCCCCACCCGAAGCGTACGCCGCTGAGCTCTTCCGACCTGGCCCACAGCGCTCCCGCGAGCTCGGCATCGAGGGCAGCGCGACTACGGCCGACCCCGGTGGGCCTCCCCCGCGTCTCGCGGAGGCGGTCCGGGCCGAGGTAGGTGTTGCCGGGGACGTCCCGGGTGGCGGCGTGCAGGGTGGGCAGCGCTCCCTGCGCCGGGGTCATGCCGACGAGCCCGTGACCCCACCCGCCGACGGCGGTGGCCCAGCGGTTGCCGGTGTGACCGGTGATGCCGGTGGCGGTGCTGCCCGGATGGGCGCCGGTCGCGCGGAGGGTCGAGCCCGCCGCGGTGAGCCGACGCTGGAGCTCGGCGAGGAAGAGCAGGTTCGCGAGCTTCGACTGGGCGTAGGCCGCGAAGCCGGAGTAGCTGCGGCGCGTCCAGTCGAGGTCGTCGAGGTCGAGGTCGCCCTTGCGGTGAGCGATCGAGCTGACCACGACGACCCGGTCTCGCAGGCGCGGGAGAAGCAGGTTCGTGAGGGCGAAGTGGCCGAGGTGGTTGGTCGCGAACTGCAGCTCGATGCCGTCGGCGCTGCGGGTGAACGGCATTCCCATGACGCCCGCGTTGTTGACCAGCACGTCGACGTCGCCGACCTGGTGGGCGAACGTCCGGACGGAGGCGAGGTCGGAGAGATCGAGCGCCGCGACCTCGACATCTCCGACCAGGGTGCGAGCAGCCTCGGCGCCGCGCTCGATGCTGCGGCAGGCCAGCACGACCGTGGCCCCGGCTGCGGCGAGGGCACGAGCGGTCTCGAGGCCGACCCCGGAGTTGGCACCCGTGACGACGAAACGTCGTCCGTCCTGTCGCGGGGTGAGGTCCGCGGTGGCAGTCATGGCGCCCACCCTGTCAGGTCGTCGACACTCCCGGGGAAGGCGCCGACTTGAATGAGTACGCCATGTCAGTCACGGTGGAGTGGTCCTGAACTTCAACCGGAAGGCGAGCCATGCTCACCCTCACCGAGAACGCCAGCACGATCGTCCGCGAGATCACCACCCAGCCCGGTCTCCCCGAGACCGCCGGACTTCGCATCACCGCTGACGGCGACCAGTCGTCGTTCGCCATCGCTGCCGCCGACGGCGGCGAGCCGGCCGACCAGGTCGTCGAGCAGGCCGGAGCCACGGTCTACCTCGACGAGCAGGCGGCCGTCGTCCTCGACGACAAGATCCTCGACGCGGCTGTCGACGACAGCGGCCAGGTCGAGTTCGCCCTCGCCGTCGCGCCCTGAGCGAGACCGCAGACGCTTCACACGGAGCCCCGCCCCTCATCGAGGGGCCGGGGCTCCGCGGCATTTGGGCGGGTTTCGCAGGCCTGGCAGGATCGATCGAATGACCACCACTCGCGAGATCCACCTCGCCTCCCGCCCCCACGGCACCCCTGTTCCCGAGAACTTCCGCACCGTCGAGACCACGCTCCCCGCGCTGGAGTCCGACCAGGTCCTGGTGCGCAACACCGTCCTGTCCGTCGACCCCTACATGCGCGGTCGGATGAACGACGTGAAGTCCTACGTGCCGCCGTTCCAGGTCGACGCGCCGCTCGACGGCGGTTGCGTCGGAGTCGTCGAGGAGTCGACGTCCGAGAGCGTGGCGGTCGGCACCCACGTGATGCACGGACTCGGCTGGCGCGAGCACGCCGTACTGCCCGCCAGCGCGGTGCGCCCGATCGACACGTCGGTCGCGCCCGCTTCGGCCTACCTGGGCGCTCTCGGGATGCCCGGGATGACGGCGTACGCCGGTCTGACCGCGGTCGCCGGCCTCAAGGAGGGCGAGACCGTCTTCATCTCGGGTGCTGCTGGAGCCGTCGGCTCGATCGCCGGCCAGATCGCCCGCAAGCTCGGCGCCGGCAAGGTCATCGGCTCGGCCGGATCGGCCGAGAAGGTGTCCTGGCTGACCGACGAGCTCGGCTTCGACGCCGCCTTCGACTACAAGGCCGGACCGGTGGCCAAGCAGCTGGCCGAGCACGCCCCGATTGACGTCTACTTCGACAACGTCGGTGGTGAGCACCTCGAGGCCGCGATCTTCCACATGGCCGACTTCGGGCGGCTCGCGCTCTGTGGCGCCATCTCGGCCTACAACGCCACCGAGGTGCCGCCGGGCCCGCGCAACCTGATGATGGCGATCTCCAAGCGCCTCACGCTGCGCGGATTCATCGTCAGTGACCACAGCGACATCACCAGCGAGTTCTACAAGACCGTCGGACCGTGGATCGCCTCCGGCGAGATCGTCACCCGGGAGACCTTCGTGGACGGCCTCGACCAGACCGTCGAGGCCTTCCTCGGTCTCGGCACGGGAGCCAACCTCGGCAAGATGCTCGTTCGCCTCTGAGCTCGAGCGCGCAGCAGAACCAGGTCAGCTGCGTCCCCAGACGTCGTACGGCCGGGGCCCGGGGCGAAAGCCACAGGCCTCGGCGAGCTGGACGGCGTCTCTGAAGCCACGCGCGACGTCGTTCGGCTCGTGGGCGTCGCTGCCGAACGTGACGGCAGCACCGCCCTCCTCGCGCCACCAACGCAGCAACAGTGCGTGGAAGGGCACGACGGTGTTGATCTCGAGCACACGACCGCTCGAGGCAGTGACGCCGAGCGTGTGACGGAACTCTGCCTCGAACTCGCTCGGCTCGAAGGGGCCGCGTACCTGCGGCCAGGAACGCACCGGGTAGTCGACGTGAGCCAGGACCTCGAACACGTCGGTGCCGCTCACGAGGGCGGCGACCTCGGCCAGGTAGCTGCGCAGCACCTCCCCCGGCGCGCGGTGCGTGTACAGCCCGGGCGGCTCGGCGTAGCCATCGGCGTGCGGGAGCGTGTGGAGCGAACCCAGGACACGGTCGGAGTCGCCGGCGCCCAGCAGCGCGGCCACCTGCTCGACGTGCCGATGCGGCTCCCCGAGCTCGAGTCCACTGAGGATCCGGAGCTGCGGAAACCTCTCACGACAGTCGGCAACGGCTGCCAGGTAGCCGGTGGCGTCGAAGGCGGGCGGGGTGACGGTGCCGTCCGACTCCCGGAGCTGGAGCAGGAAGTGATCGGGGTCCAGGCCCTCGCGACTCACCTGCAGGACCGTGTGGTCGACGTGCTCGGTGAAGGCGACGGCTGGGAGACCGACCTCGATCGCCCGGGCACAGGTCGCGAGCATGTCGCCGTTCGGCGCATCCCAGGAGAACTGGGTGTGCACGTGGCTGTCGGCTGGCAGGGACACAGTTGCAGCCTAGGTGTGCTTGCGGTCAGACCGGGATGAGGTTGCACGAGATGCTGCACCGGGTTAGGTCGGGTACGGCACACGAACGAGCACAGCAGGCAAGGCCCTAGCCGTGTGCCCATGCAGTACAGCTGGGCTTCATCAAGGAGGCATCCGGTAAAGCGCTTAAGCATTTCCCCGCAGAACGGCCTGCGGACCCGGTGGCGCTGAATCAATGTTCGGCTGTTCGTATCCCTACGATGACCCGCGTGTAGCCGAAGCATAGAGCCACACACGACCGCACCGCCAGGGGTCCGGGGCGGCGGGCGGCGGTGTTTCGCTCCCCCAACCGCGCTCCTACGTCGCGCGCTCGGGGCCCCATTTTGACGACATCACAAACATTATAGATTTTAGTGGTTTAGAAAGGGTAAACACCCCTACGAATATTGATTTCGCAAATGAAAGCGTTTCGGGAAA